>JAZONV010000024.1:0-3045 GCA_045654685.1 Clostridia bacterium
TTTGGTGGAGGGATTTGAATGTGCACAAATGCAGTATTTATAAGTGCTTGAGTTATAAAATGAATCCTCCCGTCACGCTGACGCGTGCCACCCTCCTTTAGGCAAGGAGGGCTTTCGCCACAGTGTTTTGTTCATCATAATTAGAACGTTAAACTCCAATTTGAATAATCAAAAAAACGGTATCATTGAATAAAGACAAAATAAAAAGGAATAACAAACATTCTTTTACTTTAAAGAAGAGTTATTCCTTTTTTAAATCATACCATATCGGCTTATGCCTATTTCAAAAACATTCTCAAAAGTTTTCCGTAAATTTTTCTGTTGTAGGGCTGATAACGCATGGGAAGATCCATAAAAGTCTTTTTGTCAACAATGCTTTTTGTGTGAGAAAAAGCATCAAAACCGGTTTTTCCGTGATATGAACCCATACCGCTTTCGCCAACTCCGCCAAATCCCATTTCGGAGGTTGCAAGATGAATGACAGTATCATTTATGCATCCGCCTCCAAAGGGGATTTTTTTGGTGATTTCTTTTATGTTCTTTCTGTCTTGGGAGAATATATACAGAGCAAGGGGTTTTTGTCCTCCCAAAAGGCGTGTGTATATTTCTTCGGTTTTTTCATATGTAAGGATTGGGAGAATGGGTCCGAAAATTTCTTCCTGCATAACCTTGTCATCAAAAGTGACATTTGTCATAACCGTAGGTGCAATTTTGAGACCTTTTGAATCTGTTTGGCCGCCAATGATGACTTTTTTGGAATCTATAAGTCCTGCAAGTCTTTCAAAATGCTTTTGACTTATGATTTTACCATAGTCGGGGTTTTCAAGGGGGTTTTTGCCGAATTGTCGGACAATCTCCTTTTTGATTGCCTCTGTGAGGGGTTTTACAACAGACTTTTCACAGAGAATAAAATCGGGAGCAACGCAGGTTTGACCACAGTTCAAGAATTTTCCGAAAACAATTCTTTTTGCCGCGAGGGAAATTTTTGCGCTTCCATCAACGATGCACGGGCTTTTCCCTCCAAGTTCCAGAACTGCCGGGGTGAGATGCTCGCTGCAACATCTCAAAACTTCTTTTCCCACAGCCTGACTTCCCGTGAAAAACACAAAGTCAAATTTTTGGTGAAGAAGTGCAGAATTTTCTTCCCTGCCACCGGTTATCACTTTCACAAATCCCTCATCAAAGGTTTTATCCAAAATCTCTTTTATAACTTTGCTTGTTTCGGGGGAATAGGCACTGGGTTTTAAAATGGCGGTGTTTCCTGCCGCAATTGCATCTGCCAAAGGCTCAATTGTGAGAAGGAAAGGATAGTTCCACGGACTCATAATGAGCACGTTTCCGTAGGGTACACTAATTTTGTAACTTGTGGATGCAAACTGGGGAAGAGGTGTTTTCACAATTTTTCTTCTTGCAAATTTCTTCACATTCTTAATCATATAACTGATTTCCGTGAGAGAAAGTCCCACTTCGCACATAAATCCCTCAAATTCACTTTTGCCAAGGTCGCATTTAAGAGCGTTATTTATTTTTTCTTCATTATTCTTTACTGCATCATAAAGCTTTTTGAGCATTTCTTTTCTGAAATTCACATCAAAAGTTTTTCCCGATGCAAAAAAGTCTCTTTGCTTTTGTAAAACATTTTCAATATTCATACATAAAACCTCTCTTTAGTCAATCATCATATAATAGAACTTTTCAAGTTCTTTTGAATCCATAAGTTTCGGCACCGGATAAAGGGGGTTGGCCTCTTTTCCTGCATGGCTCGCCATTTTTGGAATGTCTTCTTTTTGTATTCCCTGGATTTTTTCGGGGATGCCCATGTTTTTGTTCAGGTTTTTCACAGCATCAATAAATATTTTTGCGCCCTTTTCCATAGAATCTTTTTCGGAGCAGAGCCCTGCATAGAGAGAAAGTTCATAGAGTTTCTTGTGAATGCATTCGCCGTAGCTTTCAAGAAACACAGGCAAAAGTACGGAGTTTGCAAGTCCGTGAGGGGTGCCATACTGACCGCCCAAAGAATGTGCAACAGCGTGAACATATCCCACATATGACTTTGAAAAAGCAATACCTGCCTTGTAGGCGGCGTGGAGCATATTTTCTCTTGCCTCTCTGTCATATCCGTCATTATATGCAATTTCAATATTATCAAACACAAGCTTAACCGTTTCATTTGCAAGCCTGCGGGTTTCTTTTGTTGTAGACTGTCCGATATATGCCTCAACCGAGTGAGTAAGAGCATCCATTCCCGTTGTTGCCGTGAGGTGTTTTGGCAATGTGTATGTCACTTCGGGGTCAAGAACAGCAAAGTGGGGAATGAGAGGGAATGAATTCATTGTGTATTTATGTTTCTTTTTCTTGTCGGTTATAACTGCCGTAAGGGTGACTTCACTTCCTGTTCCTGCAGTTGTGGGGATTGCGAAAAGGGGTGGAATTTTTCTTAAAACTTTAAGGATTCCTTTGAGAGAAGAAAATTTTCTTTTCGGATAGGCAACTCTCGCCCCCACACCCTTTGCACAGTCCATGGATGAGCCTCCCCCAAAGGCAATGATGCATTGGAGTTTTTCTCTGTTATATATAGAAAGTGCATTTTCCACATTTTCAACACTTGGGTTTGGTTCTGTTTCGGAATATATGTGATATCTCACACCGCTGTCTGAAAGAGCCTTTTCAAGACTTTTCAGCGCACCGCTTTTATAGAGGAATTCATCTGTCACCACAAGAGCGGAAGAAAGGGAAAGGGATTTAATCTTTTTTGGAATGTCTCCCACCGATGAAAGGATTTCGGGTTCTCTGTAGGGGAGAAATGGTGCGGCAATTCTGAAGCCTGTCTGAAAGGTTCTGCACCAGATTTTATTTATTATGTTCATAATACAGCCTCCTTGTTGTTGATTTTTCAACATCTTTATTATATCAAACACATATTGATTTGTCAACAAGCCGGGCAACAAAAACAAACGCACCGCAAAGCGCCAAAGAATATAAAAAAACAAATATTAATGATGTTTTTGTCTAAACGCCAAAAACTATGATTTGAGGCACTTTGCT
>JAZONV010000025.1:0-2146 GCA_045654685.1 Clostridia bacterium
AGAAATATGCAGCCTATATTAAAAAGATGCAGAACTCTTGGAATTTCGCCTTCTGTTATGGGTATTGATAAAAGCTCAAACAGAAATCCTAATCCCATGAGAAAGAAACAGAGCGAATATGGCCGCCAGCTTACCGAAAAACAGAAAGTAAAATTCATTTACGGTATGCTTGAAAAACAGTTCAGACACCTTTATGAAATTGCAAGTAAGATGCCCGGTGTTGCCGGTGAAAACTTCCTTCAGCTTCTTGAGTCAAGACTGGACAATGTTGTTTTCAGATTGGGCCTTGCAAATACCAGAAGAGAATCAAGACAGATCGTAAACCATGGTCATGTTCTCGTAAATGGTAAAAAAGTAGATATACCTTCATATCGTGTTAAAGTTGGTGATGTAATTACTCTTAAAGAGAAATTTGCAGGTTCCGACAAACTTAAATCTATTATTGAGGCTAACTCTTCAAGAGCAGTTCCAAAGTGGTTAGATATGGATAAAAACACCATCACAGGTAAAGTTATCGCACTTTCCCAGAGGGACGATATAGACTTTGAAGTGGAAGAGCACCTTATTGTCGAGCTCTACTCGAAATAATAACTCTACCCTCGTGTATGAGATAATAATAGTTTTGAAATGGAGGGTTATATTATGATCGAAATGGAAAAACCCCGCGTTGAATGTGTGGAAAAATCTCCGGACGGAAAATACGCAAAGTTTGAAGTTGAGCCTTTAGAGAGAGGTTACGGCATAACACTCGGTAACTCCATCAGAAGAGTACTTTTGTCATCTCTTCCCGGTGCTGCACCCACAAGTGTTAAAATCGACGGCGTACTCCACGAGTTTTCAACCATCCCGGGTGTAAAAGAAGATGTAACCGAAATCATTCTGAATGTTAAAAGAATAGTTGCAAAACTCTATTGCGATACTCCTAAAACTGTCTATATTGAAGCAACAGGAGAAGGCGAAGTTTTTGCAAGAGACATCAGATGTGACCATGAGGTTGAAATTATAAACGGCGATCTTCACATTGCAACATTAAGTGACAATGCACGCCTTTATATGGAAATTACTCTTTCAAAAGGAAGAGGATATGTAACAAGCGAAAAAAATAAAGAGAATATGCAAAACGTTATCGGCGTTATCCCTGTAGATTCTATTTATTCACCTATCGACAAGGTAAATTACTATGTTACAAACACCCGTGTAGGACAGGTTACCGATTATGATAAGCTTACTCTTGAAATTTTTGCAGACGGAACAATTACTCCCGAAGAGGCACTCAGTCTCAGCGCAAAAATTTTGAATGATCACATGAATTTATTCATTGATCTTACAGAAGAGATCAGAGATACTGATATCATGGTTGAAAAAGAAGAAAATCAGAAAGACAAAGTTTTGGAACTCACAATTGAGGAACTCGACCTTTCTGTTCGTTCCTTCAACTGCCTCAAACGTGCAGGTATCAACACAGTTGAAGACCTTGTATCAAAATCAGAGGACGAAATGATGAGAGTCAGAAATCTCGGAAGAAAATCTCTTGAAGAGGTTGTAGGCAAGCTTAACTCATTAGGCTTCCAGTTCTCAAAGGAATACGATGAATAAGAGCTCACAGAGGCTTTTAACCTTATATTATGGTAAAAGGAGGTAAACACGCATGCCCGGTACAAGAAAATTAGGCCGCGCGTCCGACCACAGAGATGCTACCTTAAGAAACCTGGTTACAGCTTTGCTTGAAAACGGCAGAATCGAAACTACTTTGCCTAAAGCAAAAGAAATCAGATGTATGGCTGAAAAAATGATTACTTTGGGTAAAACCAATACATTACACACCAGAAGACAGGCACTTTCTTATATTACAAAGGAAGATGTTGTTACAAAGGTGTTTGCCGAAATCGCTCCCAAATACGCAGAGAGAAACGGCGGCTATACAAGAATTATGAAAATGGGTCCCAGACGTGGTGACGCTGCAGAAATGGCTATAATTGAATTAGTTTAATTCTGATTAAAAATTAAGGGACTGTAAAAAAAGTCTCATTAAAAAATCGAGGATGAAAGTCCTCGATTTTTTATGCACAAAAATAGCTGAAACCATAGCGGAATCAGCCATTTTGTGGTATAATTTTAATATGTTCAGTAAAAAAATTAACCAAAA
>JAZONV010000026.1:0-18639 GCA_045654685.1 Clostridia bacterium
GATGTTGTTCAGATTGTAGATACATCAGGAACTATCATCAATGAATATGATTATGATGTATGGGGTAATTTCCTGAAAAAAGAAGAAACAATCGAAAATCCCTTCACATACTTTGGACAAACCTATGATGAAACAACAGGATTGTATTACTTAAGAGCAAGATATTATGACCCGACAACAGGAAGATTCACCCAGCAAGATCCTGCAGAAGATGGATATAACTGGTATGTTTATGGTAATCAGAATCCATTAAAGTATATTGATCCAAGTGGACTTCGTTCGAAGAAAGCAGCAGATAAAATTATTAAAGATAATGCAACATATATTATATCTGTGGCTGAAGAATTCGGCGTTAACCCGGGTATATTGGCTGCAACAATTTATGCAGAGCAAAGACTAAATGTTAACTGGGTAGATGATGTTATGGATGGGATTGCTCATATATTTGATACTTCTATAGGTGTAGGACAAGTAAAAGTATCCACTGCGTTATTGCTTGAAGACAAAGGATATATTGAAAAAACAAAACCTCTTATTGCTAATGGTGGGGAATTGGTAAGTAGGTGGGAAATAGTGGCCGGCAGACTTATGGACGACAAAACTAATATAAGATATGCAGCCGCGTATTTAAGATACTTTCAAGATCGCTGGGGAAGCGTATATCCTGAAATAGGTGGTAGAACAGCCATTTTAGCAACTCTTTATAATCAAGGGGAACAAAACTTACCTCATTCCAATCCTGTTTCGAATCCTTTTGGAGATTTTGCAAAAGAGAATTATTACTATGTACGAGAATTACTTGAAATAGAATAGGAGGAATATTGTGGGCAAATTCTTAATAAAGTTTTTTATGATTATTTTATTTGTTGTATTATTGGTTTGGGGTATATTTGTTTTAAAGTGTGAATTTTTGACCTATAAATACGGAAATCAATTTGAAAAGATTTATAAAGAAAACACCATGATAGGGGAAATAGAATATCTAAAAGTGTTGGAATATTCTGATTTTACTGCAAAAGTTTACTATGTTTCAAAAAATTATACAGGTGGGGATATATTATCTTTTTTAAAAAAGAATGGTCATTGGAAGTATAATAAATGGGAACGAACCGTATGGTCAAAGACTGGAAGTGCCGACGGATTTGTTTGGCCGTATATTCGATGAATTAAAAAATTTGTCTAATTGGTAAATAGTTCGAGTACGGGGCAGTTTTTGTTTAAAGTCAATGATATAGTTACACAACAACTGTCCCGTTCCAAATCTTAAAAAGCAGACTCACAAGAGTTCAGATTGACGGCAGCGATACAAAGAACACAACTGAAAACAACAGTGTAAGATATGAATATTATGATGACGGAAAAATAAAGAAAGTCACATATCCTGCTTTTTCAGACGGTTCAGTATTAAAAACTGAGTATATATAAGACGTACAAATGGGTACGTCTTATTTTCTTGGGAGCATCTTTTCCACCTCTTGACAAAGCTCCACAAATAGTGTATTCTATAAAATAATGATACTATATATTGGGGTGGTTTAAGAAAATGGCAGCGAAGAAAAAGGAATATTCAAATGAGAGTATATCCCAGCTTAAAGGTGCAGACAGAGTTAGAATGCGCCCTGCTGTTATATTCGGTTCTGACGGCATAGAAGGCTGTCAGCATGCGATGTTTGAAATATTGTCCAACTCCATTGACGAGGCAAGAGAAGGTCACGGCGATATAATAGAAATAACAAGATTCCTTGATAAGTCAATTGAAATAACCGACTACGGCAGAGGTGTGCCTGTAGATTATAATGCGGTAGAGGACAGATTCAACTGGGAGCTTGTATATTGTGAACTTTATGCCGGTGGCAAATATGATAACAATAATGGTTCCAACTATGAATACAGTCTGGGGCTTAATGGTCTTGGTGCCTGTGCAACTCAATATTCTTCGGAATATATGGATGTAACGGTATATCGTGACGGATTCAAATATGAACTTCACTTTGAAAAAGGTGAAAACATAGGTGGTCTTTCAAAAGAACCTTTCCGTCACAGACACACAATGACAAAGACCCGTTGGAGACCTGACCTTGATGTTTTCACGGATATTGACATCAGCGCAGAATTTTATCATGATGTTTTGAAAAAGCAGGCAATTGTAAACAAAGGTCTTCTTTTGAGATTCAAAAACGAAATTTCAAAAGGTCAGTTTGAGACAACGGATTATAAATATGACGAGGGTATTGTTGACTATGTTAAGGAACTTTCAGGCGACAATCCCATGACCGATATAAAATATATCGAATGTGAAAGAACAGGACGAGACCGTGAAGATAAACCAGACTACAAGGTTAAACTTTCTGTGGCTTTTTGTTTTTCAAACAAAGAAAATGCCCTTGAATACTATCACAACTCAAGTTTCCTTGAACATGGTGGTTCTCCTGACAAGGCTGTTACAAATGCTTTTGTATATCAGATTGATAAATACCTAAAGCAAATAGGCAAATATAATAAGAACGAATCAAAAATCAACTTCAACGACGTAAAAGATTGTCTTGTTTTGGTGTCCAATTCTCTTTCCACCATGACAAGTTATGAAAACCAGACCAAAAAGGCAATAAACAACAAGTTTATTCAGGAAGCAATGACTGAATTTTTGCGTCACGAACTTGAAATATATTTCATTGAAAACAAAGTTGAGGCAGACAAAATTGCTGCCCAGGTGCTTATCAACAAGAGAAGCCGTGAGCATGCAGAAAAAGCGAGAGTTAACATTGCGAAGAAACTCACCGGAAGCATAGATATCAACAATCGTGTGCAAAAGTTTGTTGATTGCCGCAGCAAAGACATTTCAAAGCGTGAAGTGTACATAGTGGAAGGTGACTCGGCACTCGGTTCCTGTAAGCAGGGAAGAGATGCGGAATTTCAGGCAATAATGCCAATCAGAGGAAAAATTCTCAACTGTCTCAAAGCAGAGTATGACAAGATTTTCAAAAGCGATATCATAGTTGACCTTATGAGAGTTCTTGGATGCGGTGTTGAAATTGAAACCAAGCATAACAAAAATCTTTCTCTTTTTGATATGGAAAATTTGAGATGGGACAAAATCATTATCTGTACAGATGCGGACGTTGACGGATTCCAGATTCGCACACTTCTTCTTGCAATGATATATCGCCTTGTACCCACTCTTATAAAAGAAGGAAAAGTTTATATTGCAGAATCACCACTTTTTGAAATAAACTCCAAAGGCAAAACCTACTTTGCCTACACAGAAAAGGAAAAAGCGGACATCTTGAAAAAACTTGACAACAACAAATGCACAGTTCAGCGTTCAAAAGGTCTTGGTGAAAATGAACCGGAGATGATGTGGCAGACCACAATGAACCCCGAAACAAGAAGACTCATAAAGGTGAACACCGAAGATGTTGAAAAAACCGCAGAGATGTTTGACCTTTTGTTGGGTGATAATTTAAGCGGAAGAAAAGATTATATAGCAGAAAACGGACATCTCTATTTAGAGATGCTTGACCTTAGCTAAAGGAGGTGGGAAAAATGAATCATACAGATATGAAAATTACGGATACACTCAGGGAAAACTATATGCCCTATGCAATGAGTGTAATCATTTCCCGTGCACTTCCTGAAATTGACGGTTTCAAACCATCCCACAGAAAACTCCTCTACACAATGTATAAAATGAATCTCATAAAGGGGCAGAAAACAAAATCTGCAAACGTTGTGGGTCAGACCATGAAACTCAATCCCCATGGTGATGGTGCTATCTACGAAACAATGGTGCGTCTCACAAGAGGTAATGAGTCTCTTTTGCACCCCTTTGTCGATTCAAAAGGTAACTTTGCAAAGCACTATTCAAGAGATATGGCATATGCCGCATCAAGATATACAGAAGTAAAACTCGATGACATATGCAGTGAGGTTTTTAAAGACATTGACAAAAATACGGTTGATTTTACTGACAACTATGACGGCACATTGAAAGAACCCACGCTTTTGCCCGTAACATTTCCGAATATTCTGGTAAACCCCAATCAGGGTATTGCTGTTGGTATGGCAAACAACATTTGCAGTTTCAACCTTGCGGAGGTTTGCAAAACCACAATAGCATATCTGAAAAATCCCAAATGCGATATTTCTAAAACTTTAATTGCTCCGGACTTTTCAACCGGCGGACAACTTATATATGACAAAGATGCACTTGATCAGATATATAAAACCGGAAGAGGAAGTGTGAAACTTCGTTCAAAATATCGTCACGACAAGAAAAACAGCGTGATAGAAATTTATGAAATACCATACACAACCACAGCCGAGGCAATAATGGATAAAATTATTGACCTTATAAAGCTCGGCAAGGTGAAGGAAATCACCGACATTCGTGATGAATCTGACCGTGGCGGTCTGAAAATCACTCTTGATATCAAAAAGAGTACAGATGTATCTCTTCTGATGAGCAAACTGTATAAAATGACATCTTTGGAGGACTCGTTCAGTTGTAACTTCAATATTCTCATAGGTACAGCACCGAAAGTCATGGGAATTGCCGAGATTTTAGAAAACTGGACAAAGTTCAGACTTGAATGTCTCAAGCGAAAAATCAAATATGACATCAACAAGCTCACTCACAAACTTCACCTTATGGAAGGTCTCAAACAGATACTTCTTGATATTGATAAAGCCATAAAGATTATAAGGGATACAGAAAAAGATGAGGATGTTGTTCCCAACCTTATGAAAGGCTTCAAGATAGACGAAATTCAGGCGGATTTTATTGCTGATATCAAACTTCGTAACCTCAACAAAGAATACATCTTAAAGAGAATTCAGGATGTTGATGACCTCAACAAGGAACTTGACAGGCTTGATGCTGTTTTGAAGGATGAGGGCGAAATCAAGAAGATTATAATTGACGAACTCAAAGAGATATCAAAAAAATACGGTATTGAGAGAAAAACAGAAGTCATATATGAAGATCAGGTTGAAGTTTTTGATGAGAGTGTGGCAATAGAAGACTACAATTTGAGAATTTTCCTCACCAAAGGGAACTATCTCAAAAAAATCAGTCATGTTTCTCTTCGTTCCAGCGGAGCTCACAAACTCAAAGAAGAAGACTACATGATTTGTGAGTGGGATTCCACCAACAAATCCGAACTCATTTTGATAAGTGACAAGCAGAATGCATATAAAATAAGACTTCATGAAGTTGCAGACTGTAAGGCAAGTGAACTTGGACACTATGTTCCCAATATTATAGAGATGGAACCTGACGAAAAAATTGTCTATGCAATTCCTACTCTTGATTATCACGGAGACCTTCTCTTTGTTTTTGAAAACGGCAAGGGCGCAAGGGTTTCCATGAAGTGCTATGAAACCAAGACAAACAGAAAGAAACTTGTAAATGCCTACTACGGAAAATCAAAACTTGTGGGAGTCAAATTCCTCGAAAATGATGAGGATATGGTTATATACAGTTCTCTTGATAAAGTTGTTATCTTCAACACATCCCTGATGCAGACAAAAACAACACGAGATACCATGGGAGTTGCTCTCATGAATATGAAGAAAAAAAGCACCCTTGCAAGAGTTGAATATTTGAAAGATGTGAAATTTGCTGACCCCTCATACTACACCGCAAGAAATATTCCGGCATCGGGATATTATCTCAAAGATGATGACTACGAGGACACACAATTGAGTTTATTCTAATGGTAGGGGATGTAAAATAAAGCGCAGACCGCTTATAGGCTTGTTTACTGATATTTCAAACCGGGAAACATTATCAAAACATCAAAATTATGTAGAAATCCGCAAAAATGCGGATTTCTCTTATTATTAGCCTATAAGCTCTAAGCGAATTTCACCCTCGACGTACCTTTGTACGCCTTCGGGTTTCCTTCGCAAGCACGCTCTGCTTCGGTTCAATTCGCTTATTCTGCATCTTATTTTCCGACCCCCTGTTCAGGGAAGAAAAGTCAAGAAACAGAAACTCAGAGAGATTGAAATTGCCTTATTGCAGGTGTATAATCATATGGTATGCTCAAATTGGAGCGAAGAAAAATCAAAGAGGTGTATTATGAACAATACAGATATTATAATTTTTTCAGGTCAGAGTAATATGCAGGGACAATCTGAAGCTCTTCCGAAAGATAACCTTCCCGTAGACGGTGCCATGGAATACAGATATGCCGGCGATAGCCTTATTCCTCTTATGCATCCTGTGGGAGAATGCCTTGATGACAATGGAAACACAGTTCTTGGAAGGGACGGAGATTTATGGAAAGAATGGGACATAAGTCAGGAAAGCGTGACGTGGCTTCTTGAAACAAATGCTCTTTTGTCATCTACCGAAGGAAATGCAAATCTCGTGCCGTTTTTCTGTGATGCCTATGTTAAAAAAACAGGCAGAAAATGCGTGGCAGTTCACAGCGCCAAAGGCTCAACCACCATATCCTACTGGCTTAAAGGTGCAAGAGGATATGAAATCATGATGAAAAAAGCAAAAGCTGCAATTGAAAAAGTGAACCCCGACAACATATATTTCGTATGGCTTCAGGGTGAAAGCGATGCAATTGAGTCGAGAAGTTTTAAAGATTACAAAAAAGACATTGAAGATTTGAATTTATCCCTAAAGGAAGATTTGGGTATTGACAAATTCGGAATAATTTTGGTGGGCAGATTCACAAATGATGAAAGAGACTTTGAAATAATAGAAGCACAAAGACAAGTGTGCAAAGAAAACTCAGATTTTATTATGCTCACTGAACTTTCACAAACTCTTTTGGAAGATAAAGAAAACGTGAACCCTCATGCCAACGGGCACTATAGTCTCAAAGGCTTTGAAATCTTAGGTAAGGATGCAGGGGAAAGTCTTGGCAGTTATGTGAAGGGGGCAGAAAAATGAATGCACTTCTTATTATATCTGTTGTACTTTTTATGGCATTTCAGAACATGCATACGAAAAGGTACATACGCAAAAATGACGGCAAGGGACCTTTTATCTATGCAAGCATCAGTGCACTTGCTGCTGCAACGGCATTTGCAATTATAGGTTGGGCCAAACTTGATTTCACATGGGACACTCTCATATATTCAATAGGTTTTGCTCTTTCCTATTCCCTTTGTTCAATTTTCTCTTTTTTCGCCGTAAAAACAGGCTCTCTTGCTCTCACACATCTTTTCACTTCTTATTCTCTGATTATTCCCTCTGCATGCGGTATAGTGATATATGATGAGCCTGTGACAAGATGGCTTCTTATAGGAATATTATTTATGCTGATATCTCTCACATTTGTAAACCTTCCCGACAGGAAAAGCTACCTGAAAGTCAGTTTCAAATGGCTTGTATTTGCCTTTCTTGCCTTTGCGGGTAACGGACTTTGCTCATCTGTTCAGACCATACAGCAAAGAACCTTTGGGGGAGAGTATGGCAATGAGTTTATGATCGTAGCCCTTCTTATTTCCTCTGCCATATCACTGGGGTCATCTCTCATTTTTGAAAGAGGCGCAATTTTGACAAGCATAAAAAAAGGCTCACTGATTGCATCATCCAACGGATGTATAAATGCACTGACGAATCTTTTTGTAATGATGCTTGTAATGGCTATGAATGCATCTGTGGTATATCCTCTTATTTCAGTTGGGGGAATTGTTGCAACTGCTTTTGTTTCCGTTGTAATATACAAAGAAAGACTTTCTCTAAATCAGATTATAGGAATCATGTTTGGAGCAGGTGCTATAGTTTTTTTGAATCTTTAAATATGCGGATGTCAGATGGTCACAAAGACTATCCGGCATCTGTTTTTTGTTTTTATATGTATTATATGTAAATATAATCTTTAAAAAAGGGGATAATATCTCATGTTATTAGTCAATATTACACAAAAAACAAAAAAGCCTTGACAATGGCATTTTGTTGTTATAT
Organism: Clostridia bacterium; assembly: GCA_045654685.1. Taxonomy (GTDB): domain Bacteria; phylum Bacillota; class Clostridia; order UMGS1810; family UMGS1810; genus RGIG1828. The sequence goes on from JAZONV010000026.1 coordinate 7,931, forward strand.
AATTTGAGAGTATGCGGGAAAAGGGGGTTTTATGCCCGTTTCCGGAAACATACATACAAATTGTTATTGAGTGCACCTGCACTTAATATATACATTATATATAGGAGGTGAAACGAATTGCCAACCTTTAACCAGTTAGTAAGAAAAGGCAGAGAGACTTCCATAAAGAAGTCAACAGCACCTGCACTCCAGGTAGGCTTTAACTCTCTCAAGAAAAAAGCTACCGATACAAGTGCTCCTCAGAAGAGAGGTGTTTGTACAACTGTTAAAACAATGACACCTAAAAAACCTAACTCAGCGCTTCGTAAGATGGCCAGAGTAAGACTCACAAACGGTGTCGAAGTTTCTGCTTACATTCCCGGTATCGGTCACACACTCCAGGAACATAGTGTTGTTCTTATAAGAGGAGGAAGAGTAAAAGACCTCCCTGGTGTTAGATATCACATTATCCGTGGTGCTCTCGATGCATCGGGCGTTGCTAACAGAAATCAGTCCAGATCCAAATACGGTGCTAAAAAAGCTAAAAAGTAATTGAATCTGACAGAATCAAACCGTAAGTAACTCCGGTTGCACGGGTGCTTACAAAAAAGGTAAGTCAAGTGCGGCAATATGGAATTTATATATATATTAATTTTGTATTGAGCACTGACAAGTTTTTTAGTAAACTTGAGTACCTATGAAATCATTTTATTATGAAGGAGGGAAGTAAAGTGCCACGTAAAGGTTTTATAGCTAAAAGAGAAGTATTACCCGATCCTATGTACAACAACATCGTTGTTACAAAACTTATCAACAACATTATGCTTGACGGTAAGAAGGGTGTAGCTCAGAGCATTGTATACGGAGCATTTGAAATTATTGCCGAAAAAACAGGAAAGGATGCTGTTGAAGTATTCACACAGGCTATGGAAAACATCATGCCTGTTCTTGAAGTTAAGGCAAGAAGAGTCGGCGGTGCCACATACCAGGTGCCCATCGAGGTTCGCCCCGAAAGAAGACAGACTCTCGGTCTCAGATGGCTCACACTTTATGCTCGTCAGAGAAACGAAAGAACCATGCGTGAAAGACTCGCAGGAGAAATCCTCGATGCTATCAACAACATGGGTAGTGCCGTTAAGAAAAAAGACGACACACACAAAATGGCAGAAGCCAACAGAGCATTCTCACACTACCGTTGGTAATCAGCTTACAAAAACAGTTGTGTTTTTGTGCATAAGTTTTGATAAGAAGGAAAGGAGGACAATTAAGAATGGCTAGACAATATTCTTTGGAAAATACAAGAAATATCGGTATCATGGCTCACATCGATGCCGGTAAAACTACAACAACCGAAAGAATTCTCTACTACACAGGTCGTATTCACAAAATGGGTGAAACTCACGACGGTGCAGGTACAATGGACTGGATGGCTCAGGAGCAGGAGCGTGGTATCACAATCACATCCGCTGCTACAACATGTTTCTGGCAGCCTGCAGTTGGTCCTTACAAAGGTATCGCACACAGAATTAACATTATCGACACACCGGGACACGTTGACTTCACAGTTGAAGTTCAGCGTTCATTAAGAGTACTTGACGGTTCTGTTACCGTTATGTGCGCAAAAGGTGGTGTTGAACCTCAGTCTGAAACTGTATGGAGACAGGCTGATGATTACAAAGTTCCCAGAATGATCTATGTTAACAAAATGGACATTATGGGTGCAGACTTCTACAATGTAGAAAACATGGTTCACGAACGTCTCCGTGCAAACGGCGTTCCGATTCAGCTTCCTATAGGTGCAGAAGATACTTTCAGAGGTATCGTTGACCTTATGACAATGAAAGCTGAAATATACTATGATGAAATGGGTAAGGAATACGGTGAGGAAGAAATTCCCGCTGATATGCTTGATAAAGCAGAAGAATACAGAGCAAAAATGGTAGAAGCTATTGCTGAAACTGATGAAGAGCTCATGGAAAAATTCCTTATGGATGAAGAAATTTCCGTTGAAGAACTCAAAAAAGCTCTCAGAAAAGCAACTATCAACAACGAAATCGTTCCCATGCTCTGTGGTACATCCTACAGAAACAAGGGTGTTCAGCTCCTTCTCGATGCTATTATCGAATATATGCCCGCACCTACAGATGTTGCAAACATCAAAGGTGTAATCCCCGGAACAGAAACAGAAGAAGAAAGACCTTCTTCCGATGAAGAACCTTTTGCAGCTCTTGCATTCAAGATTGCAACAGACCCATTCGTTGGAAAACTCTGCTTCTTCAGAGTATACTCCGGTACAGTTGATGCAGGTTCATATGTATTGAACGCTTGCAAAAACAACCAAGAAAGATTGGGAAGAATTCTCCAGATGCACGCTAACTCAAGAGAAGATATCGAAAAGGTATATTCCGGTGGTATCGCAGCTGCAGTTGGTCTCAAAAACACCACAACAGGTGACACACTCTGTGATGAAAAACACCCCATCATCCTTGAATCAATGGAATTCCCCGAACCTGTTATCAGGGTTGCAATTGAACCCAAAACAAAAGCAGGTCAGGAAAAAATGGGTATCGCTCTTGCAAAACTTGCAGAAGAAGATCCCACATTCAAAACATATACTGATGAAGAAACAGGTCAGACAATTATTGCCGGAATGGGTGAGCTTCACCTTGAAATCATCGTAGACAGACTCTTGCGTGAATTCAAAGTTGAAGCAAACGTAGGTAAACCTCAGGTATCCTACAGAGAAGCATTCAGAAGAGCAGTTGATCAGGAATGTAAATATGCTCGTCAGTCCGGTGGTAAAGGTCAGTATGGTCACGTTAAAATCAAAGTTGAACCCCTCGAAGAAGGTGGCGGTTACGAATTTGTCAATAACATTGTCGGCGGTGCTATTCCAAAAGAATATATCCCCGCAGTAGACTCCGGTATCCAGGGTGCTATGCAGAATGGTGTACTTGCAGGCTACAACGTTGTTGACGTAAAAGTAACACTTTATGATGGTTCATATCACGAAGTTGACTCATCTGAAATGGCGTTCAAGATTGCCGGTTCAATGGCATTCAAAGAAGCTATGAAAAAATCAGATCCTGTTATCAAAGAACCTATCATGCTCGTTAACGTTATCGTTCCCGATGACTACCTTGGTTTCGTAATCGGTGACCTTAGCTCAAGACGTGGTCTCGTTAAGAGCCAGGAAGTTAGATCAGGTGGTGTAACTCAGGTTACAGCTGACGTTCCGCTTTCAGAGATGTTCGGTTATGCTACAGACCTCAGATCCGGTACACAGGGCCGTGGTCAGTACACAATGGAACCTTCACACTATTCAGAAGTTCCAAAGAACATTCAGGAAACTATCATCAGTTCCAAAAACAAAGATTAATTTTTAAAAAACTATTGATTTTTTCTGTAATTAATAGTAAAATATAAACAATTATAATAAATATAATTTTAAGGAGGAAATACTAATGGCTAAAGCTAAATTTGAAAGAACCAAACCGCACGTTAATATTGGTACTATCGGTCACGTTGACCATGGTAAAACAACATTAACAGCTGCTATCACAAAAGTACTCTCACTCGGAGGCGGCGCTGAATTCACAGATTACGCTAACATCGATAAAGCTCCCGAAGAAAGAGAAAGAGGTATCACAATTTCCACAGCTCACGTTGAATACGAAACAGCTGAAAGACACTATGCCCACGTTGACTGCCCCGGACACGCTGACTATGTTAAAAACATGATCACCGGTGCTGCTCAGATGGACGGTGCTATCCTCGTTGTATCATCTGCTGATGGTCCTATGCCTCAGACAAGAGAACACATCCTTCTCGCTAGACAGGTTGGCGTTCCCTACATCGTAGTATTCATGAACAAAGTTGACCAGGTTGACGATCCCGAACTTCTCGAACTCGTTGAAATGGAAATCAGAGATCTTCTCTCTGAATATGACTTCCCCGGTGACGATATTCCGATCGTTAAAGGTTCAGGTCTTGCAGTTCTCGAAAGCTCTGCAACAGATGCTGGTGCTCCTGAATATGCTTGCATCAAAGAACTTATGGACGCTGTAGATTCCTACATTCCTTCTCCCGAAAGAGACGCTGACAAACCCTTCATCATGCCTGTCGAAGACGTATTCTCTATCACAGGTCGTGGTACTGTTGCTACAGGTAGAGTTGAAAGAGGTGTTGCTCACGTTGGTGATGAAGTTGAAATCGTTGGTCTCACAGACGAAAGCAGAAAAGTTGTTATCACAGGTCTCGAAATGTTCAGAAAACAGCTCGACGACGCTCAGGCTGGTGACAACGTAGGTGCACTCCTCAGAGGTGTTCAGAGAAACGAAATTGAAAGAGGACAGGTTCTCGCGAAACCCGGTTCAATCAACCCCCACACAGTATTCAAAGGCGAAGTTTACGTTCTTACCAAAGATGAAGGTGGACGTCACACACCTTTCTTCAATAACTACAGACCTCAGTTCTTCTTCAGAACAACTGACGTTACCGGCGTTATTAAACTCCCCGATGGTGTAGAAATGTGTATGCCTGGCGATAACGTAACAATGGAAGTTGAACTTATCACTCCTATCGCTATCGAAGAAGGTCTCAGATTCGCTATCCGTGAAGGTGGTAGAACTGTAGGTTCCGGCGTTGTTTCCACAATCATTAAATAATTTAATTTAATATTAAATTTCAAATCAGCCATTGCTTTGCAATGGCTGATTTTTTGCGCTTATCTATTTGACACAATTGAAAATAAAGTGTATAATTATAATGGTATTGTATTGTAAATTTTGAATTTGTATGTAATTGCTTTGGAGGGATATATATGAAAATAATGACATTCAACACTCAACATTGTTCAAATTTCTATACGGGAGAATTCGACTATCAGTTAATGGCGGATACCATAAATAAATGTGGAGTAGATATTGTTGGCTTGAACGAAATGCGCGGAAAAGGAAATGAAAAAAATCCCATCAGTCAGGAACAGGTTTTGTCAGAACTTACTGACTTAAAGCATCATTATTTTGCAAAGGCAATTGATGTAAATGATGAATACCCATATGGCAATGCATTCATTTCAAAATACCCCATTGTAAGTGCTGAAACTATTTCAATTCCGGACCCAATTGAAAAGAACGGAAAGAAATGGTATGAAACAAGATGTCTTCTCAAAGCGAAACTTGAAAACGGAATAACTGTTCTTGTCACACATTTCGGACTCAACCCCGATGAGCAGGAAAATGCGGTGAAAACAGTTCTTGAAAATTTAGAAGACGAAAAATGTATTCTCATGGGTGATTTCAACTTGAAACCCGACAATGAAATTTTGAAACCCATATATGAAAAGATGAAAGATGCAGGAGATGTAATAAAAGGAAATATGTTCACATTTCCGTCAGATAATCCGGTGGAAAAAATTGATTACATTTTTGTTTCCGAAGATATTGAACTTGTTGATGCACAAATTCCTGAAATTATTGCATCAGACCATCGCTGTCACACAGCAATAATTAATATTTAAACTGTACATATATAGTAATAACCGAAAGGAGGCTGCGATGTGGCTCAGACAGAATATGAAAAAATAACCGGAACAGTTGAAACCATAATCTTTTCAAATGAAGAAAACGGCTACACCGTGGCTGCAATAGAAACACCGGAGTTTGATTTTGTTGCTGTTGGAACAATGTTCGGAATAGGTGAGGGGGAAAAAGTCACTCTTACCGGTTCGTGGACAAATCATCCCACATATGGCGAACAGTTCAAAACAGAAATGTATGAAAAATGCATTCCCACAAGCATTGAAGAAATCAATAAATATCTTTCGTCGGGCATATTGAAAGGCGTAAGAAAAGCAACAGCACAAAAAATCATCGAACACTTTGGTGAAAAAAGTCTTGAAGTTATCGCAAAAGAACCTTTAAAGCTTTCTCAAATCAAGGGTATTTCAAAGGATAAGGCAATAAGCATAGGAGAAAGCTATGCTATGCAACTTGGTACGTCGGAGCTTTTCATATTTCTTCAAAATTACGGAATATCTTCCAATGTGTGCATGAAAATATACAAAAAGCACAGTATTTTTTCAAAAGACGTCATTGTAGATAATCCCTATATTCTCTGTGATTCTGATTATGGAGTGAGTTTTAAAAAAGCTGATGAAATAGCGCAACAAAATTCAATTTCTCCCGATAGCAGAAAAAGAATATGCGCAGGACTTATCTATACTTTGGGATATATGAGACAATTCGGCCATACATATCTTCCTGAAGATGTTCTCTCTCAATATGCGTCAGAACTTTTAGGCGTATCGCCAGACGGAATGAAAGAACACATAGACTATTTGTGTGAAAATATGACCTTTGTGAGAGAAAAAAGAGAAGACTCTGCCAGAGTATATCTATATGAATATTATAACTACGAAAAATATGTGGCTGAAAAGATTGTTCGCCTTGCAAAAACCAAATATGCACCCGATGTTGATAATATAGAAAAACAGATTGACATTGCCGAGATAAAAAGCGGTCTGAAATTTGCACCTTTGCAGCGTTCTGCCATAGGGTTGTGTGCAAGAGAAAGCGTTATGGTTATAACCGGTGGACCCGGAACAGGTAAAACAACAATCATAAATGCAATAATTGACATAATGAAATCCGTACGATTAAAAGTGGTTCTCACTGCTCCCACAGGCAGGGCAGCCAAGAGGATGAGCCAGGTTTGTGACATGGAGGCAAAAACAATTCATCGTCTTTTGGAAGTGAGTTTTTCACAAGGCGAAGAAATAAACTGCGGATATGATGAAGGAAATCCAATAGATGCAGATGTAATTATTGTGGATGAGGTCTCCATGGTTGATGTTGTTCTCATGGATTCTTTTTTGCATGCCGTAAGAACCGGAACAAGGGTCATACTGGTTGGTGACTCAAATCAGCTTCCGTCGGTTGGACCCGGAAATGTGCTGAAAGATATAATAGACAGCGAAGTGGTGAGCGTAATCAGACTAAGCGAGATTTTTCGTCAGTCGGATTCGGGAATGATTGTATATAATGCTCATGAAGTGAATCAGGGCAGATATCCCGTTTGCAACACAGAAAACAGCGATTTTTATTTAAAAAGATGTCACTTGCCTGAAGAAGGTGTTGAATATATATGCGAACTTTGCATATCAAGGCTTAAAAAAACCTATGGTTATGAGCCTTTTGATATTCAGGTGCTCTCACCCACCAAAAAGGGAATAGCAGGGGTTAATAATCTTAACAAAGTTTTGCAAAAACTTATAAATCCGCCATCTGCTCACAAAAGAGAAAAAACCTATGGTGAAACCATCTTTCGTGAGGGCGACAAGGTTATGCAGATAAAAAATAACTATGATATAGAATGGGAAAATACAGAAAGTCATTATCCGGGAAGTGGTATATTTAACGGTGATGTGGGATTCATAAGTGAAATCAACACGGATTTTTCCACTGTGACAGTGATATTTGATGACAAAAAAGTCACATATGGTTTTTCCGACCTTTCAGAGTTAAGCCTTGCCTACAGCATAACTGTTCACAAAAGTCAGGGCAGCGAATTCCCCGTGGTGATAATGCCAATGTTTCCTGCCCCGGGAATGCTTCTCAACCGCAATCTTTTCTACACGGGCATAACAAGAGCAAAAGAACTGGTTGTTCTTGTGGGTAATGAGGAGATTATGGCGAAAATGGTTGATAACGACCGGGAGGATAAAAGGTATTCGGGTCTTATGGAGAAATTGAGAGATGAGTATACGGGTTACTGATATTATTGCTTTTTCAAAGGAATTTATATGTGATGTTCTATGGCCTAAAAAGTGCATAAAATGCAACAGAATGGTTGCATTGGGAAAGAAAGAGGCTATTTGCAGAGAATGTGAATTGCGTGTTTTGATGAACTCTTCAATTGTCATTGAACCTGACAGATATTTTGAAGAGGTACATTCTGCACTTCCCTACGAAGATCATGTCAGAAAGTATATGATAGATTATAAATTCCATTCTTTCAAATATCTCAGCCATGCTTTTTCGAAAGCTTTGGAAAAGATTATGGAAGGAAGAGATTTTGTTGATACTCACAAAATTATATGTCCTGTTCCCATACATCATATGAGGGACAGGGAGTATAATCAGTCACTTCTCATAGCAGAGGAGTTGGCTGAAAAATTCTCTTTGGAACTCTGTCCTGATCTTCTCATTAAAACCAAAAATATAAAACCCATGAGTTCAATGGGATATGCAATGAGACATGCGTCAATCAAGGGTGTTATTGATTTTAATCTGAGCTATGATATATATGGAAAGAATGTAATTTTAGTGGATGATATATACACCACAGGTTCAACTGCGGATGAATGTGCTAAAATATTAAGAATGCATGGATGTGAAAACGTAATTGTTTTAACTTCTTGCTATAGAGATGTAACAAAAGGAGATGTCTGTTTTGCCGATGCAGATTAATTCATTGTCCAAAAGTTTCGGAGTGGACATGATTTTAGAAAATATAAATATGAATATTGCTGATAACGAAAAGGTTGGTCTTATTGGTGCAAATGGTGCAGGTAAGACGACGCTTCTTCGTATAATTGCAGGGGAACTCAGTTTTGATGGCGGTTCCATATTCACACCAAAGGATTCGGAAATAGGATTCTTAAAGCAAAACGCTGTTGAAGATGCCACAGACACTATGTGGGAAAACATTATGAGTATTTTTTCTCATATCACAGCCTATGAAGAAGAGATGAGAAGTCTGGAAGTGAAAATGTCAGATGCTTCACTTTCGGAGGAAGAACATCAAAATGTGCTGGATGCATATTCGAGAGTGTCTGCAATGTATGAATCCGGCGGAGGTTTTGAAATTCAGACAAGAATAAACACCGTTATGAACGGAATGGGATTTGACTCTTTTGATATGAAAAATACAAGAGTCAACACCCTCAGCGGTGGAGAAAAGACAAAGTTTGCATTTGCTAAAATACTTTTGAAAAATCCCGATGTTCTTTTGCTTGACGAACCAACAAACCATCTTGATTTCCGCACTCTGCAATGGCTCGAAGGATATCTTAAATCATATAAAGGGATGATAATAGCCGTTTCCCATGACAGATATTTTCTGGATAGTCTCTGCGATTCAATATATGAAATTGAAAGAAACAAATCCACCAAGTATCCCGGGAACTACTCTGCATACCTTGAAGAGAAAAAGAAAAAATATGAGATAGAGCTCAAACACTATGAGGAACAACAGGAAGAAATAAAAAGACTTGAAGATTATGTGAGTCGTAACAAAGCAAGGGCATCAACTGCAAAAATGGCAAAGAGTAAGCAAAAGACCATAGACCGCATTGAAGTTATGGAAAAACCTGTTCTTATGAATAAGGCATGCAGATTTAATTTTGAAATGGATTATCCTTCTTATAAGGATGTTCTTTTGACGGAGAATCTTGAACTAAACGTTAATGCAGGCGGGATTTTAAAGACAATTGCAAAAAATATTAACCTTGATATAAAACGTGGAGAAAAAGTTGCCATCATCGGTGCAAACGGAATTGGAAAATCCACACTTTTAAATACCCTTGTGGGAATAAATAACACATACGGCGGTACATTCGAGTTTGGAAGAAATGTTGAAATGAGCTTCTATGATCAGCAGCAAAGACTTCTTCATGAAAAAAGCACCGTTCTCAATGAAATATGGGACAGATTTCCCAGGATGGATGAATCAGAGGTGAGAACACTTCTCGGAACTGTTCTTTTTACGGATGAAGACGTATTTAAAGAAGTCTCAAAACTTTCCGGTGGTGAAAGAGCAAGACTTATGATGCTTGTAATAATGATGGAAAGGTCAAACACTCTTCTTCTGGACGAGCCTACAAACCATCTTGACCTGTCATCCAAGGAAGCACTTGATACTGCCGTGAAAGATTTTGAGGGTACGGTCATTCTTGTTTCTCATGACAGATATTTTCTTAATAAGACTGCGGACAAAATTCTCGAAATGACATCTGACGGCATAATGTGCTATAAAGGAAACTACGATGACTATCTGGAATATAAAAATAATTCGGGGCAGGGTACAAAACCAACTATAAAGGCGAATGATTCTGCAATGGATTATGAAACACAAAAGCGGAGACAGGCAAATATAAAAAATCTTACAAAAAAACTTTCTCAAACAGAAGAAAAAATAGAACACATGGAAGCTGAACTTGCAAAGCTGAAAGATGAAATTACACTTGCGGGAGCCGATTACGGCAAGGTGAAAGAGCTCTTTGAAAGAAGCGAAAAATGTGAAGAAGAACTGAATAATTTGTATGAATTGTGGAATAGTTTAAGTATAGACCTTGAAAACTGCCAATAATGTGGATAATTTGCCCAAAAATAAAAAATGTTGTTGACAACATATATTGTTTGTGGTATATTAATAAAGCACCGCAACGAGGGGCAATAAAACTTAAGAAAATTTTTTAAAAAAATTAAAAAAAATCGAAAAAAATGGGCAGAGAATTATTCCATTTTCCAAAAGAATATGTTATAATGGTACACGAGAAAATATATAATGAGAGGTTTCTATGCTTTCTGATATCGAAATTGCTGAAAAGGCGGAGCTTATAGACATTCGCGAAGTGGCAAAAAAATTGCATCTCACAGAAAACGAATTAGAGCTGTACGGTAAATATAAAGCAAAAATTTCTTTGCCTAAAGACGCAAAGAAGAATG
>JAZONV010000027.1:0-10225 GCA_045654685.1 Clostridia bacterium
TAAATCAATTTTTGGAGTTCTAATTTGATGAACTTTGTTTTGTGTACTCAAAAACAGAGAAATTCCTAAAAGTTATCCACATTTCAGACAGAAAAAGAGGGCGTTGCCTCAATACAGTGAAAAATCACTTATTGAGACACGCCCATCCCCCTTTAGGCAAGGGGGACATTTTTTTGCTCTTTAGCGTAGGTTTATTAAACCGCTAAACTCCAATTTTTCGCATAATTATGCACATTATACAATTAAAGAGACAGCCCCCTGTTTGATTTCATTTAAAGGATTGTTATTTTGTACTCACATCACTTCCAATATTCTTTCGGCTATAGCCTCCATCCCCTTATCACCGGGGTGGTTGGCAACACCTTCGTGTTCAAAAAGTCCTATTGCCTTCATATCTTCACATTCGCCAAGGTCGGAAAGTTCTGCATAGGGAAAACCTTTTTCTTCGGCTATTTCCTCTATAACAGCGTTTGCCGGATGTTTCCAGAAAGAACTTGTTAATATTATTTTTGCCTTACCTGTACTGTTTAAATAATCTATAAGTTTAATATATTCCTTTTTGAATATGTCAGCATCAAAATCTTCACTCCAGGGGCAGTTTTCTACAAATCTTGCAATAATTATATCCGCTCCGTAATCTCTTGCAATGCTATATAAACCGAGTGTGTCCCTTCCGGTTTTATAGTTTCTTTCCCACTCTGCAACCTGACATATGCAAAAAGAGGCTTCAGCATCTTTTTGCAATATTTTTTTCATAACAAGATGAACATAGTCTTTCTCTTTTTCGGAAGCTGCCATTCCCCATTCATTCATCCAGCCAATATCCTCTTTGATACCATGGAGTGTAATGGAATTTCCCGCAAACATAACTCTGACACCGTTTTTTTCGGAATTATGAATTTTTACATATTCATTTTTCATCAGTTGATTTGATGATTCAACACTATTCTTATTTATCTGTTCGTACATGATACGCCTCATTTTAAATTAAAATTCTTTGTTCTGTTAATATCCAATATTGCATTTTCCGTTGAAATTGAAATTCCGTTCACACGGATGCCACTCACACTTATATCATAAAATTCCACATCATCCAAAATTGACTCGACACAAATGGGGACATTGTACTTTCCATCAACTTTTTCTATTTTTTCATCATAGAACACGTTAATATTTTTTACAACAACATCGTGAACACAAGCCTGCTTAATTCCTGTCAGGTCAAGCGGAGCATGGTCTCTTGGAAGTCCCCACGTATCATTACAATAAAAATCATTTCTGAAACGAGCATTTCGTATGCCTATAAGCATTGGAACGAAAGGTTTATCATAGTCATCATAAAGATGTTCGTCGTTTTCCTGAAGCACCGGAAGGTTATCATATGAATTATACTCAACATTTATGTTTTCAAACACCACATTTGAAACCTCGGCACAATCTCCGTTTTGAATGTCGAGGGCCGTATTTCCCGGTCTTATAATATCGCAATTTTTAAAAACAATGTTTGTAAATTCTCTGCAGGCGGTTTCCGTACCCACCTCGCAAGTTTTTCCCCAGTCGCACCACAAAACACAGTTCTCGGTAAGTATGTTCTCATTATTTGTATCGATATATCTGTCAATTCCCTTGATGGTGACAGTATCATCAAACGAGTGAACAAAAGAATTTTTAAGAGTAATATTTTGACTGTTTACAATATCCACACCGTCCGTGTTATATCTCCATTGTCCGAAAATCTTAACATTATCTATATCCACGTCAAAGCAATGAAAAATATTTACACACCAGATGGCAGAATTTCTGAAAAGAACGCCTTCTATTTTCACATTATCACAATCATAGAACTTCACATTTCCGTTTGTGAATTTTTCATAGCAATATATGTGAATTCTTTCCTCACCCGAATCATCAAACAATCCGTTTCCGAAAATTCTGATGTTTTTTTCACCTTCGGCATACACACATCCGAACACCAGAGCATCTTTGTCGACATATATGCTCTCGTTGCTTTTTAAAACGATTTTTCCCGGCATATGGATTCCGGGGCCAAAATAGTATGTTACTGAATCGGGGTCATCACATTTTACGGGTTTGGAATTGAATATGTAAAGGCATCCGTGCAAATCATCACAGCCAAGAACAAACTGACCTTCCTTTTCAAGTGAAAAAGATATGCCATCCTCTGTTTCTTTGCACACAATTCCTTTGGAATAAGGTCTCAGGCTTACCTTTTCGTATTCTCTTTTTATGACAACCTTGACATCGACTTTTTCATCACTTACAATGTTTACAAAAGAAACGATTTCTGTCTGATTAATTTCTCTCTAATGTCCCGGCCACCGACGATTAAAAGGAATTTTTGAAATCCTGCAAGTGTATACAGGTGCCTTTTCGCCATTTATGAAAACCTCATAATCTTTGGAAATTGGTTCTACATATTTGAAGTTTTTATTAAAATAATCATGCTCAAATTTTGATGCTGTTATCATAATATTATCCCTCATTTTCATGTCGAGTTTTTGTATGGATTTATTATACATCACAAAAAATATTAATTCAATAAAAACTTTTGTTCATATTTATGTATTTATTATTAAAAATACCATTGACAACAAATTCTAATTTTGTTATAATTCAATCGGAGACTCGGCTTTTGTGGAAAGTCTGATAGGGAGAGTGCGTCGGCGACTGGAAGCGCACTTGAGATGAGTAGTAAGCTTGGGAACACTCTGAAGTACCTTAATTTTAATAAAAAAGAGGATGCATTTTGCATCAATGCGGGTGGCACCGCGGGTAATTTTGTTTACTCGTCCCGGGAATATTTTCATATTCCCGGGACTATTTTTATACCGGGAAAATTATAGGAGGTATGTCATATGTACAGAACTTTGTTTTGTAACGACATCCGTGACAGTCACATAGGAAAGACAGTTCAGCTTGCAGGTTGGGTTGATGTTATCCGTGACCACGGCGGCGTTATATTCGTTGATATCCGTGACTATACGGGTGTTACACAGGTGGTTATCCACAATGAAGAATTTATTAAGGATATAAACCGTGAAACCGTAATTTCAGTAGAGGGTATTGTCAGAAAAAGAGATCCCGAAACAGTTAATGAAAAAATCGACACAGGATATGTGGAACTTGTTGCAAGTGACCTCAAAATCCTTGGAAAAAGTAAGAATATGCTCCCCTTTGATGTGAGAGCATCAAGACAGAGCAAAGACGAACTTCGTCTCAAATATCGTTATCTTGATTTGCGTAATCCCAGAAATCACGATAATCTTGTTAAACGTTCAATGATTATTCGCCATCTGAGAAAGAAGATGGAAGAAAAGAACTTTTTGGAAATGCAGACACCTATTCTTACTGCATCATCCCCCGAAGGTGCAAGAGACTTTTTGGTTCCAAGCCGTAAACATCCGGGCAAATTCTATGCTCTCCCTCAGGCACCACAGCAGTTCAAACAGCTTTTGATGGTGTCGGGATTTGACAGATATTTTCAGGTTGCACCATGTTTCCGTGATGAAGATGCAAGAGCAGACAGATCCCCCGGAGAATTTTATCAGTTAGACTTTGAAATGGCTTTTGCAACACAGGAAGATGTGTTGGAAGTTTGTGAAGATGTTATCTATGACACATTCAAAACTTTCTCCGACAAAAAGATTACACCAAAGCCATTCAGACGTATTACCTATGCTGAATCCATGATGAAATACGGTTCTGACAAACCCGACCTCAGAAACCCCCTTATCATCTGTGACCTGACAGACTTTTTTGCCGGGGTAGACTTCCCTGCATTTAAAGGAAGACCTGTCAGAGGTATTGTGGCAGACTGCAAGGGAAAATCCAAAAAATTCTTTGAAGATTCTCTTAAATTTGCAACATCTCCCGAAGTTGGTCTCGGCGGTCTTGGATATATCACATTGAAAGACGGCGCATTTATAGGCCCTATTGCAAAATTCTTATCTGATGATCAGAAAAAAGAAATTGTAGAAATAACAGGCGTAAAAGAAGAAGAAACCCTTTTCTTCATCTGTGATGACAAGAAAAATGACACAGAGAAAAAAGCAGGTCTCATCCGTACTTGGCTTGCAAAGAAAGAACAGCTCGACCTTATATCTGATGATGCTTTCGAATTCTGCTTTGTTGTTGACTTCCCCATGTTTGAAGAAGACGAAGAAACAGGCGAAACAATCTTTACACACAACCCCTTCTCAATGCCCCAGGGTGGAATGGAAGCACTTTTAACAAAGAATCCCGAAGATGTTTTAGCATATCAGTATGACCTTGTTGGTAACGGTATTGAACTTGCATCGGGTGCAGTTCGTAACCATGACATTGACGTTATGAAAAAAGCCTTTGAAATTGCAGGCTATGACGAGTCAGAACTCAAAAAACGATTCAACGCTCTCTATAGTGCATTCCAGTACGGTGCTCCTCCACATGCAGGTATGGCACCCGGAATTGACCGTATGGTAATGCTTTTAACCGACGAGGAAAAAATCCTTGATGTAATTGCATTCCCCTTGAACGGAAATGCACAGGATCTTCTCCTTGGTGCTCCAGGCGAAGTTACAAATCAGCAGCTTGAAGATGTTCATCTTCTTGGAAGCACAAACGCTCTTGCATCAAGAGGCACTCCAACAGCCGCATCTAAAAAAGCAGGCTCAAAGCGTTCAACATTTTCAAATGCGCAGCAACTCAACCAACTTTCTCTCACAGATGAAGAAGAAGAACTTATGCAAGATATTTTCTCTTCAATGAAAGATAATGAGGAAGCCCTCAAAAATATTGACACAGAAAACGTTGAAGAAATGGTACACGTTATGCCAATGACAAATGTGCTCAGGGAAGACGAAAGACGTCAGAACTTCTCAAGAGAAAGCCTTTTAGAAGGTGCACCCGAGCGCAGTGATGACTCATGGCAAGTGCCAAGACTTGTAAAGTGAGGTGTGTGTGATGAATTATTTTTATAAAATGAAAGACGGCGGAAAAATTGCCGTTGACGATACAATCCTTGTGAAAGATGTGCCTGCATCTGCAGGTTCCAAAATGCTTGAAGGCTTCAAATCACTTTTTTCAGCAGAAGCAGTAACACGTCTTGAAAATAATGGTTATGAAATTTCAGGAAAAACCCACGTTGGCGAATTTGGTCTTGACCTTGTGGGAGAATTTTCAAATTATAACACTCAATCAGGTTCTCTCAAAGGCTCTGCCGCAATGTGTGTAGCATCGGGCGAAGTCAAAGCCGCTCTTGGTGTTGATATGAACGGTGCAACAAGAAGAAGCGCCGCAATATCAGATATTTCATTTTTGAAACCAACTTATGGCACAGTTTCAAGATATGGAATAATCTCATGTGCAGCATCAGGTGAACAACTTGGTGTTTATGCATCATCTGCATCTGACATTTCAGAAGTTATGTCCATAATTTCCGGTCATGACGAAAAAGACGGCACAAGCCTTCCTGATGAAAAATATGACTATTCTTTCAATAAGGACATATCAAAAATGAAAGTCTGCATCATAAAAGAACTTTATGATTTGGCAGATGAAGATGTAAAAAAAGAAATCGACTCAAAAATTCTTTCTCTTAAAAGTAAGGGTGTGCAGGTTGAAGAAATTTCCTCTTCATTATTTGAAGTTGCAAACACCGCATGGCAGATTTTGATGTGTGCAGAAACCTGCAACAATGTTTCCAGATATGACGGTGTTAAATACGGACGAAGAGCAAAAGAATACAGAAACATTGACGAACTCTATGTAAATTCCAGAACCGAAGGATTCAACTTCCTTACCAAGGCTGTTATTCTCTATGGTTCAGATTGTCTTTCCAAAGCAAAATACAAAGACCTATACGACAAATCATTAAGAGTTCGCCGTGTTGTTAAAGAGAATATCAAAGAAATTCTTTCATCCTATGATGCAATCATAACACCTGTATGCAAAAAATCATCCTACGAATCATATGACATAAAAGATGCTTTTAAAAAGGTTTATGAGGAAAGTGTGTTCACATCTGTTGCAAACCTTATCGGTATCCCTGCACTCAATAATGGCAAAGTGCAATTTTTAGGCAAGCATTTTGATGAAAGTACACTTCTCAGTTTATCTTGTGGTGTGGAAAGGAAAGGTGAATGAAAATGAATTACGAACTCGTCATCGGCCTTGAAACTCATGTGGAACTTGACACAAAATCAAAAATTTTCTGTTCCTGCGGAGGCCATTCTTCGGCAAATGAACCAAATGACTGTGTATGTCCTGCATGTTCAGGTATGCCCGGAATGCTCCCTGTTATGAACAAACGCGTTGTTGAACTTGCAGTTACAGCAGGTCTTATGCTCAACTGCGAAATCAGCCGTTATACAACATTTGATAAGAAAAACTACTACTATCCCGATCTTCCTTGTGCTTATCAGATTACTCAGCTCAATCACCCCATATGCACAAACGGATGTGTTAGTGTTAAAACTTCAAGCGGTGCAAGAGACATCAGAATCAAACAGATTCATATGGAAGAAGATGCAGGAAAACTTGTTCACGGCGGAAATCATTCATATGTTGATTTCAACCGTACCAGCGTTCCTCTCATCGAAATTGTAACTCAGCCCGATTTCAGAAGTGCTGAAGAAGTTGTAACATATCTCAACAAGCTCAAATCAATGTTCCGCTCCGGCGGCATCTCAGAATGTGAAGAGGGTGCAATGAGATGTGACGTTAACATTTCTGTTCGTCCCGAAGGCAGCGAAGAATTTGGTGTTCGTACAGAAATCAAGAACATGAGTTCCTTTGAGGCAATTGAAAAAGCAATCCGCTATGAATCTCAACGTCATATTGACGCTATCGAATTTGAAACAGAAGAACTTGTTCAGGAAACCAGACGATATGATGATGCAAGCGGCAAAACCTTTGCAATGCGTAACAAGGAAACAGAAGCGGATTATCGCTATTTCCCCGATGCAAACCTTATGCCCATTATAATTGATGATGAATGGCTTGAAAAAATCAAGGAAAACAAGCCCGTGGCTATGGATGAAAAAGCAGAGGAATATATGGCAGCAGGAATTGGCAGCGAAGAAATCGAAATGATTCTTTCAAGCCAGAAACTCACAAAACTCCTTGATGACACAGTGGCACTTGGTGCAAATCCAAAAGATACTGCAATCTGGATTCTCACAGACTGTGCAGGAATATTGAGAAAAGACGGAAAAACTCTTTCCGACCTTTCAATTTCTCCAAAAGACCTTGCGACAATCATCAAGATGGTTGCAGATGGCACAATCAACAGAATTTCAGGCAAGAAAATTCTCATTGCCGTAATTGAAGATGGTGCAGATCCCGAAAAATTCTGCAAAGAAAACGGCCTTGACAAGAAAGTTGATACATCAATGATTGATTCTGTTATAGATGAAGCAATCAAAGCAAATCCTCAGGCTGTTATAGATTTCAAAGGCGGAAAAACAAAGGCAATTCAGGCACTTTTCGGTTCATGTATGAAACAGCTTAAAGGTGCGGGCGACCCAATGGTTATAAAAGCACGTCTTGAAGAAAAAATGAAAGAACAGTAATATTTAAAAAGTTTAATATCAAACAATACCAAGGGGGTGTAAATTGATTCGGCGAATTAATTTACACCCCCTTGAGGATAAGAAAATAAGATGCAGAATAAGCGAATTAAACAGAAGCAAGCGCACTTGCGAGGTGTATCCGAAGGCGTATAAATGTATGTCGAGAGGTGAATTTTGCATAGAGCTTATAAGATAAAAAAGCAGGCTGAGCCTGCTCCCAAGTCGCGAGCATAATTTGATATACATCTCATCTCGCGAACTAAATACTGCGTAAATTCCTATACATTAAAAAAACATGAGAAATCTGAATTTTTTACAGATTTCTCATGTTTTATATTTTTTGCTGTTTCGCACCACTATAGAAGTTCAACATCGAAGCCTATATGTGGTCTGCGCTTTATTTTACATATCCCATTTTTGAAACGGATATTTTGAATATGTAAAACACAGATAAGATAGTCTGACAAGAGCAATCTATGTTAAAAAGAAGTTGATAAAGTTAATTTGTCAGATTATTTTACGTTTTCCCATTTATATTCTGTTCCTGATTCTTTTTCAAGGAAATAATCATGGGTTGTTGTAGCCTCAAGAACTATTGTATAATACCAGTCACCTTCAAAAAGGTCTGTGAATGGGTTGAGTTTCAGAGATTTCACATATTCATCTGACGGATTTCTGCCAAGTATTTTATTTATAACTGTCATAACCTCTGCACGTGTTATATGTCTGTCAGGTCTGAAACTATGGTCTTCATACCCCTGAACAAGACCTGATGTAGAAAGTGCCTGAATGTCAGAATATGCCCAATGAGATTTATCAAGATCTGAAAATTCTGATTCGGTTTCTGCTTCTTCAAGGCCTGCAAATCTTCTGATAAGAGCTGCAAATTCTGCTCTTGTAAGTTCACCCGATGGCGCAAATGTTCCGTCAGGGTAACCTTTTATTATTTCTTTTGATGCCATATATTCTATATCGTGTACCGACCATCTGTCAGATTTTACATCAGGGAAAACCTCACCGGTGTAGGCAAATGGTGCCTCATTTTCGTGGCTTGTTATACGATAGAGAATAGAAGCGATTTCTTCTCTTGTAATATTACCATCCGGTCTTACTGTGCCGTCGGGATATCCGTTAATATATCCTGTGTGCGTGGGGTGCTTATTCCCGAAAATGTCCGTGGTATATTCTCTCACAGACTCATCCTCTTTTGAGGGTTCATCTTTGGGTTCATCTTTGGGCTCATCTTTGGGCTCATCTTTGGGTTTGTCAGCGGAACCGCCGCCACCGCCTCCTCCGCCACCGGAAGATGTCCATTTAGCATAAATGGTGGTGTCTGCATTTAGTGTGACAGATGTAATTTTGGTTGTAAGAGAAGAATCACTGTACCATCCTGCAAAGCTATAACCTTTCTTTGTTGGCTTATACGATGAAAGTGTTACAGTTTCCCCTTCTTCCTTAGTTACAGGGCTGATTGTACTTCCGCCTTTTGTGTCAAATGTAAGGGTGAATGTTGGCTTTGCAGCCTGATTCCATTTGGCATAAACAGTTTTGTTGGTGTCAAGTGTTATGCTTTCCACTTTGTTACCATATGTTTCTTCTGTGTACCAACCATCAAAAACATAACCTTCTCTTGAAGGTGTGTATGCAGATAAATCAATCACACTGTTTTCAGGCATTGTGATACTTTCAAAGCCGTTACCGCCTTTTGAATCAAATGTAAGAGTGTAACTTGGAATTATACGTTCCCATTTTGCAACAAATGTTGTATCACCCGTAAGCTCAAAAGATGCTCCCGGTTGATATGTTGTTCCGTTATATTCCCAACCCTTGAAGGTGTGATTTTCGGGGGCGTTATTTGGTGCACCGCCGATAATAATGTTACCTGCCGCACTCTGAGAAACTGCAACTTCTTCCCCTTCGCTCATATACTTAACAGTATAGATGGTAACAGGGTCATCACCGATGATGACGGTAAGGTTTTTGCAATCTATATGATATGCAATATTTCCTTCATCAGTCAACCATGGATCTACTGATTCAAGAGTTGTCTGGCCTTCGGTTGCCTTAACAGTTAACTTGAACGTACCAACTATTTCACCGCTCAGGTACGTTCTGAGCCCGCCCGGCTCCTGTGAATGTTCCCCGTTAAAACGAGCCCATTTGTTAAATCTTGAATCCATCTGGAAGTGTGCGTATGCAAGTCCGACAGGGCTTGAAATTTTGCTGTCATCTATTTCAAAGAATTGATTGTCAATTTTAATATCATTGTAGATTGTTTCTACCGTGAAAGCTTCGCCTGTATTTGTTTTGTTAAGAACAGAAAAATTTACTGTAATCTCATTACCCGGCTGAGCATAAATTGTATTTTCTCCCTCTGATGTTAAAGAATATATCACCGTTGTATCACCATATGTTACTTCGTATGCAGTAACGGGTATTACAAATGATACGAGTATCAATATTGAAAGGAAAAGTGCTGTTATTCTTTTCATTCAAAAGCTCCTTTCTTTATGATAAAAAAGTGCGCTAACACGCACATCAACACCCCTACCCCTCAATCTTGAGGGGTGGGGGTTTTCTTTTTTCTAATTTTAATGTAAAATATTCATATGAGTATTTTACAAAAAATTTTTTCAGACCATTTCCATAAGCTT
>JAZONV010000028.1:0-2603 GCA_045654685.1 Clostridia bacterium
ATAATGTAGTTGGTGATAATTATGATTACATTCAAGTGGAATGACTTTGATTTTACCTTGATTCAATTAGATAAAGGCATTTTTAAAAATGACATGGCAGGTCACAGCCACGCAAAAAGCAGTTATGAACTGCACTATATCATCGATGGAGAAGGTACACTTAACACTGACAGCAAGGTGTACGCTCTTTCAAAAGGTGACTTTTTTGTTACAGGTCCTAATATATATCATCAACAGTCAACCAATCCACAAAACCCTTTGACGGAAATATTTATTTACCTTCAGGCATCGGAAAAGAAAACCAATGATGCACTTGTTTCGTCTTTTCTGTCAACACATTTTTATTTTTCAAAACATAAAGAATTTCAAGTAATTTTTGAAGAGATTTTAAATGAAAAAGAAAATGAACTATTTGGATATACAAATGCAATAAGTTCAATGTTACAATTATTACTTCTTAAAATTACACGACTTTATATGCCATCTTTGGCATCTTTTCCGGATAGCAAAGATAACTTAAATGATAGACGTTTTATAACAATTGAACATGCCTTTATAAACGATAATGGTTCTCTAACACTTTCAGAGCTTTCTAATTTAATCGGTGTTTGCGAAAGACAAACTCAAAGGCTTTTACGCAAATATTACGGATGCTCTTTCCGAGAAAAAAAGGCAGAGTCATCAAATATAAAATAACTGAATTAAAAATTACGAATTGTATCAAATAGCGTATTTATGCCAGAAATGAGAAAAGACATCCAATAGGGTGTCTTTTTTCGTTTTTACTTATATTTTGCTGTGAGAATCATAGTATTTAAGCCATTTAAAAAAATTAAGCGTTGCATTTGGGAATTCGCCACTCCTTCCTGCAACGCTTTTTTGTAATATTACTTTGCATTTGCAATAATCAAAACAACAATTGACATATTAATTCCCATTTGAGATAATGAAAACAGAAATTCTAATATTCCTTTAATACTTTTACAGTATTGTGTTACTAAAGGAGATGTGTAAAAAGTGAGAATTCTTATTGCAGAAGACGAAAAAAGTTTGAACAGAATAATTGCAAAACAGCTTAAATCAGCAGGTTACAGCGTTGACTGTTGCTTTGACGGTGAAGAAGCGTATGATATGATTAGTATGACCGATTATGATGTCGCAGTCTTCGATGTTATGATGCCAAAAATCGACGGATTTTCACTTCTGAAAAGAATCCGTAATGATGGAAATTCTTTGCCTGTTTTGTTTCTTACTGCTCGTGATAGTATTGAAGACAGAGTTGAAGGTCTTGATATTGGTGCTGACGACTATCTTGTTAAACCATTTGCTTTTGAAGAATTACTTGCAAGAGTTCGCGTTCTTATCCGTAAAAACAGCGTTTCAAAATCAAATGTTATCTGTGTTGGCGACCTTACTGTTGACCTTTCAAGCAGAACGGTTACAAAAAATGGGAATATTATATCATTGTCTGCCAAAGAATATGAACTTTTGCAATATCTTGCTGTCAATAAGGGCATTGTCCTCAGTCGTGAAAAAATAGAAGACCATATATGGAATTTCGATTATGAAGGCGGAACTAATGTTGTTGATGTATATATCCGTTATTTAAGAAAAAAGATTGATGATAATTCTGACACAAAGCTTATACATACTGTCAGAGGCATGGGATATGTTCTCAGGGAGGAAAAATGAAAAAATTATCGTTTAAAACAATTACAACGCTGTGGATAATTCTTCTTATTGCAGTTATATGTGGACTCAGTATCACAGTACTTATGATTATGAGCCAGAGAACGGCAGATGACAAGAATAAACAAGCCATAATCTCTGCTGTTGAGAGTAATATGGATGAAATGGAATACAGCAACGGTATTTTTGAGGTGGAAAACGATTTTGTTTTTTATTCAGGTGGTATTTACTGCGACTTATTCACCGAAAAAGGCGAATATATTATGGGTGAAACTCCTGAAGCACTTATACATTCGCCAAAATTCGAAGACAAAGGTGTTATAGAAACAGAAATCTACGGAGAAAAATATTATGTTTATTCCATGCTCCTTGATTTTACTAAATATGAATATGAAATAGATGTATTATCAGGACAGATTATTTCCTATGAGGTTGATGTTACACCTTCTGTCAAACTCTCAGCTACTCCTTATTCCGAAACAAACTTTCAAGATGGAATCAGTACCATACAAGCAATTGAAATTGCTCTTTCCCATGCAGGGGTTTCAAAGAACGACACTGAAATTATAGGTGTTGAGCTGACAAATTACCACAACAGAAATGCTTTTAAAATTGATTTCACATCTTCAAATTCATCCTATGACAAGGTATATATCCGTGGTATTTGTCCGATAAATGAAACATCACAAGCATTTGATGCTGTTGCAAAAAATGCTTTATACCTTTTCCCTGCATTTATAATTATCGCAGCCATAGGTGCATATATTATTACAAGAAAAACTATCAGTCCTGTTGAAAAAATTACAGAATCAGCACAAGCAATTTCATCAGGAAATGACCTTTCAAAACGACTTGATACAGGTAATGCACCATACGAAATTCATAAATTAGGTGAAACGTTCAATGATATGTTC
>JAZONV010000029.1:0-15862 GCA_045654685.1 Clostridia bacterium
GCTAAATTAAATTTGCCAAAGTCAAGCTGCCCGCAGGGCAATTTAGCTCCCGAAGGGAATTTAGCTGACATTTGTCAATTTAGCTTGCCGTAAGGCAAATTTAGCTAATTGTAGTTTGTCGTTTCCAACGACAAACTACAAATTATGCATGATATACTGATTCCTTTTTCCAACTTACCACAAAGGGATAGTCAGAATAGAGACGTACTGCAAATTCTGCACCATCCTCAACACCGATTTTTTTAAGGGAATTTCTGTTGAAATAGAGAGCGTCGGGATCTGCATCATTTGTGTCAAAAAGATTCTTTTTGCATCTTGTGCCTGCCGGAATTTCCACCTTTATTGCCACAACAGATTTTGCAGGGTTTTCAAAATATAAATCTGCATATACGGGAATTGATATCATTGCAGTATTTATGAATGTGAATGTTGCGTCATCTTTTGTTACGCAGTCAAAATACCAGTTTTTGGCACCTGCACCTTTCTGATATTGCTCGATGGTATCATCAAGAATCTTTCTGCCATACTTTCTTGGGGTGTATGGAATTTTTATAGTTACGGTCTCTTTTGCCGTGAAATAGTCTACCACATTAAGGTTGTATATAAGGTGTCTGTTGTAGGAAGTGTATATGTTATACTTCATAAATCCAATGTCTTCTTCTGTGGGGCAAAAGCATACTGTAGGGTCTATGAGGTCATATTCTTCAATTCTTCCTCCGCCAAATCCATGGTGGGGAATCTGAAGTATGTCGGATTTAAGATATTTTCCCCATCTTTCGCCAAGTTTTGCAGGTTCGAAATCTGCATCTGCACACAAAAGCATAACCTGACCCTTGTAGGTCACTTTAAGAATCAGAGAATAGCGGTTGAAACATTCAACGGGAGGTTTCATTGTGTCATCGGGAGATGATAAAACTTCAAAATGAAGGCCTGCAATGTCAAAAACATCTCCTGTGTGAAGTTTAAAAGAAGGATATCCCTCTTTTTCAAGAATTGATTCAAACTTCTGAATGTTCTCCATCTCTCCCTGCTGTCCGAGAGGCGGAATTCTTTCAAGGTTTTCTTCCTTTGCTTCTGGGAAGTTGTAGAGGAATTTTTCAATGACAAAATCATCATTATATTTTCTGTGAAACTCAAAATATGCTCTGTAGTGATCAAGATGAGGATGAGTCATTATCCATGCGGCAATGACAGGTTTTTCATCATCTGATTGTTCTTTAATGAGTTTTGCAATCTTGTCTGCTTCAGGTTCAAATTCCCATCCGCCGTCAATAACTATAAATCTTCCGTCATCACATCTCAAAACATCAGAAAGTCCCGAATCTTCAGGCTGAATCTGTGTGAAAAGAGCATCACAGGAGCCCTGCTTTCTCTTTGATGTGAAATCAGGAATTTCGCAATCTTTGGTATGTATGATTTTAATTTCTTTTGTTCCGGGATAAAATGCAAGTCTTACAGAATCATTTCCTTTCTTAAAAAAAGCAAAACTATTGTCCGAAAGTTCATAGCTGTCTGCCATTTTAAAGCCCAGACTGTTTATATCAAGTATGTGTGCATTATAAGAATCGGTATCGGAATTCACAAAAGCACTCACCCACACCTTTTCGCTTTGAGGTGCACAAAAATCAAGAATTTCATTTTTTAAAGGACTGAATTTCATATGTATATTCCTTTCTGTAATAAATTGACCTGATGCTTATATCATATATAAACATCAGGTCAATGTCAACCCAAAATTTCACTTTCACACAATTTGCGCTTGTTTGGATAATTTATTCTTTGTAATTTGGAAGATATGCGCCAAGATTTATGAGATTTTCCCGGAGTTTTTTGACGCTTATTTTTCTCACATCTCCTGTTTCACATGCAAGAGCTGCCGCACAACCTGCTGCCTGACCTGTTATGAAGCATCCCGGCATAACCCTTACAGATGCCTGCATTTTTCTGTCTGTGCCAATACATCTTCCTGCAACAAGAGCATTTTTGAAGGACACGGGAATAAGGCTTCTGTAGGGAATTCCATAGGACTCGCCTTTTTTATAGTGGAAAGTTTTCTCATATTCCTTCAAAAATTCGGCATATGCTTTTTCATCTGTTCCTTTTGCATGAATATCAACGGGATAGCAATATCTTCCGATTTCGTCTTCAAAGGTGGCTCTGCTCAAAAAATCATCAACACAGAGCATATAGTCACAAACTATTCTTCTTGACTCTCTCACACCGAGAATGGAAGCTGTTGCAAAAAGGCTCATATTTTCATAACCTTTAAGATATTTTTTATAATAATTTTCATATTCCGGCATAAGTTTTCTCGCACTTACCATAGCATCTGTCAAAGAAGTTTCATCAAGGGGATTAACATCATATGTATGACCGATATTTCCTCCGCCCATTCCGTTTTCACTTCTGAAAATTCCCGGAAGGTGTCTGTCTTCAACAGACAAAACCCCGTCTTTGAATGCTTCTTCCACGCGCTGATTCTGATTGGCAACAGTTCTTCTTTTGTTAACATCTGCCCATATACTGCAAAGAGTCTGGGGCATAACATTGCCTTCTTCATCGCCAAATTCAAACTCTCCGCCTCCAAAAGCACAAAGATCACCATCACCTGTGCAATCAATGTATATTTTGGCTTTAACTGCAAAAAGTCCGCTTTTTGACCCAAGAATAACCCTCTCAATTTTGTCCCCGTCCGTGATTACATCATAGAGAGTTGTGAAGAACGAAAACTCTACTCCTGCCTCTTTAACAATGCGGTCAAGCTCACGCTTGAGTTCTTCATAATTTATGGGTGTCCAGTAGGTTTCCACGGGAATTTCTTTCATAACATTTTTTCTTATTTCAAGACCAATCCCTGCGGACAAAATGTTGACTCCGTCGCCAAAAGTTGCAAATGCAGGAACCATTCCGCTTGTGCCAAGTCCGCCAAATGCGCCAAGGCTTTCTGCAAGGAACACCTTTTTTCCTCCCCTTGCAGCTGCAACTGCCGCCGTGACTCCTGCCATGCCGCCCCCTGCCACAAAAACATCAACATCATATTTTATTTCCACATTTTTCTGATATAACATTTTCATCTCATCCTTTACTGATTCATGACCTGTCAAAAGTAATGCTTGACTATCTTGGTTTGAGTGTATATCCGACTATATGATACATCTTTTGACCTGTTTCTGTCAACACAATTTTTACATGATTTTTCGTTAATATTGTGGTTGTGAATCCGCAGATGTTGTGCTATAATAAAACCGAAACAAAAATCCCGAAGAAAATTTGTCAGAGAAAAAAACTCGGTGAGGCTTATATGAAACACAACTGTACCATCGTTCCCGCTCTCCTCGGGGAATCCATCGGAGACATTGCAGCCATAACGGTTGCCCTGAACGGAGTTGAACAAAGGAGAGGTTAAAATGGAAAATTTGCTGAAAAGATATCCCCCACTTTCACAGTGCAAAGAAGACATCGAAAAGGCACTTGAACTTATGATTGAAACCTACAAACAAGGCGGAAAAGTTCTTGTTTGCGGAAACGGCGGAAGTGCATCTGACAGCGAACACATTGTGGGCGAACTGATGAAAGGCTTTTTGGGCAAAAGAACCGTTACGGATGAAAGAATTCCTTCCGATTTAAGATGCAAGCTCCAAGGGTCTCTTCCTGCTATTTCTCTTCCGTCACAATGCGCAATTCTTTCAGCCTACATAAACGACGTTGACCCGGAAATGATGTATGCACAGCTTGTTTTCGGATATGCAAAAGAAAACGACCTTGTTATCGGTCTTTCAACATCGGGCAACTCCAAAAATGTTGTAAATGCAATAAAAGTGGCTGATGCAATGGGTGTAAAAACTCTTTCAATGACCGGAGAAAAGGGCGGAATCCTTGCTGAAATTTCAGATGTTTGCATAAAAGTGCCCGAATGTGAAACATATAAAATCCAGGAATATCACCTTCCCGTATATCACTATCTTTGTGCATCTGTTGAAAAAGAATTTTTTTGTGACTGATATTATATAACCATGTAAAAAGGCTGTATGTTTGCTCGTGTAATCAAGGGGATTATACGACCAAACATACAGCCTTTTTTGATTAGAATAACTTATGACTCCAATATATCACACAATTTCCTTATGTTTTCAATAACATAATCGGGTTTTGCATCATTTTTTTCAATATCATCAAGTGTTCCTTCACCGCTTAACATAAACACCGTTGTGATTCCTGCATTTTTTCCGCAGGCAATGTCGGTGTAGAGTCTGTCACCCATAACAAGGGTTTCATCAGGTAAAAAGCCCGTCTTTTCCATTGCAAGAAGAGCCATATCGGGTTGGGGTTTACCGATAAAACAGGGCATCTTTCCCGTTGCATGGCAAAGCATCTGACTAAACGCGCCACAATCGGGAGCGTAGCCGTAGGATGTGGGGCAAACCCAGTCGGGATTTGTTGCAACATAGGCAATATCTTCTTTTAAGAGTATGCAGGCATCCTCAAGTTTTTTGTATGTAAGTTCATTGTCATAACCCATGCAAAGGCAATCTATGCCATCTTCAAGACGGTCTGTTACGGGAAGTCCTGCTTCTCTTAACTGTTCTTTGAAAGATTCTGTGCCGAGAGCATATATGAGATTGTAATTTTTCTTTTTTAAATATATTATGGTTGCATTTGTAGAAGTGAGAAAATCATCCTTTGTTGCAACAATTGACATTTTGGCGAGTTTTTCAATATATTTGTCAACACTTTTTGAAGAATTGTTTGTCATAAAAATGTATCTTCCGCCAATTGATTTAACATATTCCAGAAAATCAAGAGTACCGTCAAAAAGCGTGTCACCAAGATATATTGTTCCGTCCATGTCAAGCAAAAACAGTTTTTTATTTTTCAACTTCTCCATTGGAATCCTCCTGCCATCTGTAGTTCCATATATTTTCTCTGCCGGTGGAAACTGCTGTTGCACCGTTTAAAAATGCGTTTCGGACCTCATCTGTATCTTCAATGAGACCGCCTGCAATTACGGGAGCGGATATCTTTGAGCGTATTCGTCCTATGGCCTTTACGGCAATACCCGGCATTATTTCAACCATATCTGCTTTTGATGATTCAAAAGATTCAAGGGTTGTATCAACAGATAAGGAATCTATGATGAAAAAGCGTTGAACCGTTGTTATACCAACATCTTTTGCCGCTTTTATGATGTTTCCTTTTGTGCTTATAATGCCGTCTGCGCCCCTTGACATTGCATATTCAATTCCGCTTTTGTCTTTTCCGATGCCCTTGGCAAAGTCAAGATGAATAAAAAGTTTCTTTCCCATTTTGTGAGCAAGAGATGCTTTTTTTGAAAGAGTCAGAATATCAGGACTCATATCAAAAATTATATCCACGTCCGATTCCGTGGCTTTTTTAAACTCAGAATTTGTTCTTGTTGCGGCAATAACCGAGCCTTGTTTTAGTTTCATCATACATATTCCCTGCTTTTTTATTATTTCCTTGCAACTCCTGTTTTCTTTGCAGTTTCTATAACAGCCTGTGCAACAACAGATGCAACCCTTTTGTCAAGAGCCGAAACTATTATGTTTTCTTCTGTTATTTCATCATCCGGGATGAGAGAAGCCAAAGCAAATGATGTTGCAACTTTCATTTCTTCATTTATGCAAGATGCTCTTGAATCAAGAGCACCACGGAAAATTCCGGGAAACGCAAGTACATTATTAATCTGATTTGGAAAATCCGATCTTCCTGTTCCCACAACTCTTGCTCCTGCTTTTTTGGCAAGGTCGGGCATTATTTCAGGAACGGGATTTGCCATGGGGAACATTATGGCATCGGGTGCCATGGATTTTACCATTTCCTCACTGACAACACCCGGTGCAGAAACTCCCACAAAAACATCTGCTCCCATAAGAGCATCTGCCAGAGTTCCTTTTTTATGTTCAAGATTTGTAATCTTCGCAACTTCTTCCTGAGCCGGATTGTTATTTTCTCCACCCTCACATATAATTCCAAAGCGGTCGCAGAATGTGAGATTTTTAACTCCCATATTCAAAAGATGCTTTCCTATGGCGATTCCTGCAGAACCTGCTCCGTTTATTACAACCTTAACATCAGCCATGTTCTTTTTCACAAGTTTCAAAGCATTTATAAGTGCGGCAGCAACAACAATTGCAGTTCCGTGCTGATCATCATGAAAAATCGGAATGTCACAGATTTTTTTGAGTTTCTCTTCTATTTCAAAGCATCTTGGAGCGGAAATATCTTCAAGATTTATTCCGCCGAAACTTCCTGACAAAAGATATATTGTTCTTACAATTTCGTCAACGTCTTTGGACTTTATGCAAAGAGGAAATGCATCAACATCTGCAAATTCTTTGAAAAGTGCACACTTTCCCTCCATAACGGGCATACCTGCTTCCGGCCCGATATCTCCAAGTCCCAGAACGGCTGTTCCGTCTGTTACAACTGCCACGAGATTTGAACGTCTTGTAAGGTCGTAGGATTTATTAACATCTTTGTTTATTTCAAGGCAAGGCTGTGCAACACCGGGAGTATAGGCAAGAGAAAGGTCTTCTCTTGAATTTATGGGCACACGGGATACAACCTCTATTTTTCCCTGCCATTCATAGTGTTTTTCTAAAGATTCCTGCTTAATATCCATGTTTATGCCTCCCAGGGGAATTTATATTTTGA
The DNA here is from genome assembly GCA_045654685.1 of Clostridia bacterium. GTDB lineage: Bacteria > Bacillota > Clostridia > UMGS1810 > UMGS1810 > RGIG1828. The sequence continues at coordinate 6,676 of JAZONV010000029.1, forward strand.
AAGTCCGAGTTCATCACGAATCTGACATATTTCCTTTTGAACAGATTCATTGATGGGCACTCCGTCTTTTCTTTTCAGGCGAATAAGATATTCCTTTTCACCTGCGGAATAGATTCTTTCTGCATCAGGAGCTTTTTTGGATGCTCTCACGCTGCGAATTATATCCCCTGCTTTCTTTCTGCAGAGTTCTTCACCAAGGAAATGATCTGTATCAATTGCAATAAAGAAATGTCCAAGATGATATGGTGACTTGTTTCCGTTTTCGTCTTTGCCGTCGAGGGATTTGCCGTAGCTTCCGTCTTGCAAAACTGCAGACAAAAGTTCAACTGCCATTGCATATCCATAGCCCTTGTATCCGCCAAGTGCTTCACCGATTCCGCCAAGTGTTGTGAGAGCGGCAGTACCGTTTCTTATCATTTTGAGAGCTTCTCCCGCATCACCTGCAACCTCTTTTCCGTCTTGAGAGATTACAGTGCCCGGGTGAACATCTTCTCCTATTCTTTCATAATATTCCACTTTTCCGTTCTGGGTGATGGAGGATGCACAGTCTATTAAAAAGTCAAATTCCTCATCTGTGGGAATACCAATGGTGAGAGGATTCGTTCCAAACATTCCCTCAACACCAAATGTGGGAGCAACAGACGGACGGGCATTTGTTCCGGTGATTCCGATGCATCCCTCTTTGCAAGCCATGCTTGGATAGTATCCTGCAATTCCATAGTGGCATGAATTTCTTACAACAACCATGCCCATGCCATATTCTTTTGCTTTTTTGATTGCCATTTCCATTGCTCTGTATCCGATAACCTGACCCATTCCGTCATGACCGTCAACAACAGCAGTTGTGGGAGTTTCTTTTATTATTTCAAAATTTGTCACGGGATTTTGAATTCCGTCTTTGATTCTGTCAAGATATACCGGTTTAAAACGGTTAACCCCATGAGATTCTATTCCTCTTTTATCAGATTCTAAAAGTACATCTGCACAAATCTTTGCATCTTCTTCAGGAATTCCGTATCCTTTGAATGCATCAATAACAAAATCTGTTATAGTTTTCCAATCAACAATATTTGTTTTAGCCATTACTGTTACCTCCGAAATATAAAATTACAAAAAAAGCACACTTATTTTCTAAAACAAGTGCACTCCAATTCTCCGTACCATTTTATTATATCCCAAAAAAATTGTATTGTCAATATAAATTTGACCATTTATATCAATACAGAAATATCAGCGGGTCATTTGCGATTAATTTTAATAAAATATATTGAAAATCCGAAGCATTTATTGAATCTATGGACAGTGAATGCAGAAAAAAATATTATGAATACGAAAGTGCCAGAAACCGTGTGGAGTCTCACATGCAATACCAAAGTTTCCTTTTGGGAGTTAAATTTGCCGAAGAAATGAGAAGGATACTAAAACAGATTCCCGAAACAGAATAGAGTTTAAAGAACCAAAAGACTATAGAATAATTCGTAAAAATTTCTTATGTGTTAAAACTCGCCACTGGCGAGTTTTCAGCGTGTCGATAAAGTCGACACGCTGTGAGGCTTTCGAAAATGGTCGCAGGCAAGGAAGAGCGAAGCAGACAGTACGATGGTATGGCAATGAGCTCTGACGAAGCAAGCAAAGTGCCTCAAATCAAGACTTTTGTAAACTATATTTACAAAAGTTTCATTAATAACTATTTATATCTTGAATATATTTTTCTCAAAAATATTAAGCCCGCACTTTGCGATGCGGGCTTTTTCGACAGTCTGAAAACTCGCCACAGGCGAGTTTTTTCTATAATTATGCGAAGCATAACTTCACTATCCGCAGGATAACTTCACTTTTGCAAAGCAAAAACTTCACTTGACCGAAAGGTCAAACTTCACTTTGTAATTTATCGCTTAATAGGATAAATTACAATTTTTTTACAAATCGTCCCTTTCCATAGCCTGACGGGAAATAGTGATTTTTCACTACATATTGGTGAAAATCGGGTATTTTTTTCCTTGTTTCATATGTTATTATTATGTAGTAATCAAAACATTTTAACAAAGGAGCATTCAACATGGCTTATGCACTTATAATTTTATCAGCACTTTTCACTGCATTATACCTTGTTTTCACAAAAATATATCAGAAAACAGAAGGTACATCTGCTTATGCAGGCTTCAAATTCACAGGCGCTTCGGGATTACTGACGGCAATTGTTTTCTGGTGTGCAAACGGGTTTTCAATGGAATTTTCCCTCTATTCTCTTTTAATGGCTTTTCTGCAGTCGTCATTCACAACTGCCTACACCCTCGTGAGCCTTCAACTTATGAAAATGGGAACAATGGCTCTCTACACTCTGTTTTTAATGACCGGCGGTATGATCGTTCCGTATTATATGGGTCTGATTTTTCTTGATGAAGCATCAACCATCACCAAAACAATCGGACTTGTTGTAACCGTTCTGGGTGTTGTCTTCACCAATCTTTCAAAAGAAAAAATTAATATGAAACAACTTCTTTTGTGCATTCTTGTTTTCTTTTTTAACGGCGGTGTCAGCACAGTTTCCAAACTTCATCAGATTGAAGGGGTTTATGAAACTGTCGGAACAAATGATTTTATAATACTAATGGGAATTTCAAAAGTTATCATTTCGGTTATCGCTATGATTATATTTCGAAACACAAAGGACAACTCAAAAAAACCAACACCGGAAAAGAAATCTCTTCATTGGATTTTCCCCTGCATATTTGCAGTTGCAATATCATCCATTTCTTCCTACATACAACTTGACGGTGCACGCACAATTGATGCATCCATAATCTATCCAATAATAACCGGCGGTACAATAATATTTACTGCCCTTTGTGCAAGAGTGTTTTTCAAAGAAAAGATTTCAAAAAATGTTTTTGCAAGCATCATTTTATGTTCTGTGGGAATAGTGCTGTTTTCAATGTAAAAAATATTGTTTCGTTTTTTAAATATTTTTGGAGGTGTTCTTATGAATAATATTTTATATGGTGACGGTATTCACGATGATTACCCTGCAATTCAGGAAATGCTTGATTCTGGATTGAGTCTTGTCTATCTTCCCGTACCAAAAAAGCACTACAGCATCAGTTCTTGTCTCAAACTTCACTCAAATCAGGAACTTCGTCTTGACCGCTACACCCTCATCCGCCTTTTGCCAAATTCCAACTGCACCATGATTGAAAATGCAGATGTGGAAAACTTCAATGAAAACATTACAATTTCGGGCGGTATATGGGATATGAACCACTCCCTGCAATATCCCAATCCCCTACACTATCCAAACCCCGAAACAGGTATGGTATACAGAGACTGGATTAATCACACAAACTTTGACAAAAGCATACGTCAGAGATTTGGAATATATCTTGGAATGTGCTTTGTGTTTAACGGCATAAAAGGCTTTACCATGAAAGACCTTACCATAAAAAATCCCGTAACCTTTGGTGCAGACCTTGCCTATGTTGAAGATTTCACCATAGAAAACATTCAGTTTGACTACACAGAGGGAAGCCCGAAACTTTGGAACATGGACGGAGTTCACGTTGAGGGCGGATGCAAAAACGGAGTCATCAGAAATCTTAAAGGAGCCTGTCATGATGATATGGTTGCCATAACGTCTGATGATTTTGTTCACGGCCCCGTTGAAAACATTACGGTTGACGGAATCTATGCTCAAAACAGCCATAGTGCCGTAAGGCTTTTGTCTGTAAAAAATATTTTGAGAAACGTTCATATAACAAATGTGTATGGCACCTTCTATGCCACTACAATTGTAATTTCAAAATTTTTCCCCGGTGATACGAGAAGCGGGTTTGAAAATATAACAATTGATAACATTTATGCTTCCTTATGCAAAGGCACAAAGGATGTGCCGGGCAACAGAAGGCCCCTTATATGGATTGCATCGGATATGGACATCAAAAATCTCTCTGTCTCTCATATTCACAGAAACGAAACAGTATGCACAAATCCCACAATAGGCATTGATCCCAATACCTGTATATCAAATTTGTGTGTTGACTGTGCAACCCAGACCAATTCTCTCTCCAATCCTATGCCGTTTCTTGTAAATCAGGGAAGGATTGAAAATCTTTATCTTTCAAAAATTGATGCAGGCGACGATGAAGTTTTGATAAATGAAGGAATTATTGATAAAATCCACTCATTATAACACAATCCCCTTAGAGTAGGCACTTGAAATAACAAAAATATTTCAAGACTATTCTAAGGGGATTATATCATTTTATTGTAAATTCCTATTCACGCCATTGGCTTAATAATACTTTTTCAGCATTTCGTAGTTTACTTTCCAAAGATTTGCATAGGTTGGTTTTTCATTGGATGAAAGCTCTCCTTCTTTTAAGGCTCCAACTTCGTTCATAAAGACACCCTGATAGTTGACTTCCCTCAGAAGTTCCACAAGTTCCTTCCAGTCTATTTTTCCTTCTCCGGGCACCCAATGTCTTTCGTCTATGAAGTCATAGTCCGAAATGTGAGTGGTGACAATTCTGTCTCCAACAGATTTCACAAAATCTCTGTGAGACTGGCAAAGAAGATGATTCACATCAAAGCACACTCCGATTGTGGGGTCAATATCAAGAAAAATCTTCATTTCTTCCGCAGTTCTGCCAAGACATGTTCTTGGCAGGTTTTCCACAGCCAGAGTCACACCGCACTTTTTGGCAACTTCGTTTATTGTAAAAAGTGTTTCGCAGGAAAGTTTTTTGTATTCTTCCCTGTCCGAATCCAGAATGGGTTCTGTGCTTGGATGAATGACTGCAATTTTCACACCTGCCTCTGCACACATTTCCAAAAGTTCCGAGTCAAGTTTTATCATTTGAGAAAGAAGTTCCCCTTTTGGATTTGTGGGAGAAAATTCGTATCCGAAGGGAAGATGCAAGGACCAAAGTCCAACTCCCGTCTCCTCTGAAAGTTTTCTCACCTTTTGAGGAACAAAAACCTCTTTTATTCTCTCTGCTTTTGTAGCATCAACACCGTTGAATTCTCCCAAGGATATTTCCATCATGTCAAATCCTGCACTTTTGTATGCTTCAAAAAGTTCTCTGTCCAACACTTTCTGACCTGCACATGATGCACCTATTTTCCACATTATAAAATCTCCCCCTGTCCCCATCGATTGTCTATATATCCCCCACCATCAAAGGTTTCAATATTTTCATATACAAAGTTTTGCTCCGCCATCTTGTATGGCTCCGTTTTTCCAAAAAGCAGGCTGAGCCTGCACCCGAGTCGCGAGCATAATTTGGTATACATCTCATCTCGCGAACAAAATACTGCGCAAATTTCTATACAGTAAAAAGGCAGGCTGAACCTGCACTCGAGTCGCGAGCATAATTTGGTATACATCTCATCTCGCGAACAAAATACTGCGCAAATTCCTATACAGCAAGAAAAGCGACTTTGACCCACCCCCTAAAAAGTGTGAAGCAAACTCGCTTTTATTATTAATCTATCAACTTCGGCTTTTAAAGCCTTTCTTTTCTCCACGTTTTTTCAAGGTGTGCCCACGCACTCTCTTATACACTTTGCAAAGATGAGCACCATCATAAAATCCAAGTTTGACTGCAATTTCATCAATTGTCATGGAGGTATTAATGAGTTCCTCTGCCTGAGTGAGTCTTATGTTGTTACGATACTGGAGAGGAGTGATGCCGCATGAATACATTTTAAACTTCCTTAAAAAAGTCGAACTACTCATATAACAAAATTCAGCAAGTTGTTCGTTTGAATAATTGATTTCGGGAGTATGCTCCAATGCGTATATGGCATTGAAAATGTCGTGAAGATTTTTTTCATAGTCTTCATCTCTCAGGCGAGATGAGAAAAAATCATCCATGAGACTGTAGAAATTAGCTTTGAGGCTAATCATATTTCCATGAGGGTGAATGCTTGAAAGATATATTTTGTGAAACCTTTTATAGAAATATCTGCTCATGTCATGAGTCATAATACGTATTGGCTCATCAATCTCTATTAGTTCACCGTCACGGGTGGCAATGTCGAAAACAAGACCGATTCCTCTCGCGGTGGATCTTGAGCCTTTGACAACAGAGGTGTATTTTGAGCCTGATGGAAGGAAAATAATATCGTTTTTGAATACATTACAAATTTTCTTTCCTTCAACATAATACTCTATTTCGCCATCAAGCATATAGTAGAGCAAATTTCCGTCTCTTCCCAAAGCTTCATAGTCGAAAATCATATCTTCGTTCCAGATTTGCAAATGTGCTCTTGTTGAAGTTACGATAAAATCTATGTCCCCCAGCTGATCGCGCTTTATTTTCATATGACACCTCCCGCCAAGCAGAAATGGTTATCAATCTGCGGTCTGTTATTCTTCAACCTTTACAACTTCACCAACATTTTCCATTGCTTTCATAAGTGCAGATCTTACTGCAATACACTCTAATGTGTCTTTAACATCAACTTTTGATACACCTGTATCAAAGAAGTCCATAAGTGCTCTTGCAAATGTATACCAGAATTCTTCACCGCAAACGTGCGCTTCACATGCTTCGCCGTTGTCAACATACACAGCAAAGGGTGTGGGAATTCCGATTGTCTGGTGATAGAAACATTTTCTGCCGTCTTTGTAGGTTATTTCAAACATAAGGTTGTTGTCGTTATTTGTGCATTTAACAAAATCTGCTCCGCCTTTCATAACGGTGTTCATAACTTCAACAAGATGAATTGAATAGATTTTGAAAACGTTTCCGCCCTGAACAAGAATGCTCTTTACTTCAGGGTTTTCTTTTCCGAGATATTTGTCAAGTTCGGGATCAAATCTTACTGCAGAGCTTGACCAATATTTAGCACCGAATTTGTCGCCGTACTCTTTGATTCTCTTTGCTGTTGCAAAGTCGGGTGCAAAGGTTTTGTCCACATAGCAAAGTTTTCCGCTTTCAAAGGGAAGCTTTACGAGTTCTTCGTGAAGTTCGGGGTTGTTTGGTGCAAGAACCATAATAACGTCAACATTGTCACACACTTCTTTTATGGTGTCGCATTTTTTTGCACCGCATCTTTCACACCACTGATCTGTGGTTTCACCATTTGCAGGGCTAACATCAAGACTTGCATAAATATGTGTGATAACATATTCTTCCCTCTGTTCATCCTTTGCAATTTTCTTGAAAAGGTCATAATACATATTTGCATGGAAGTTGCTGATATAACAATCCACGATACCTACTTTTTTCATTTTAACATCTCCTTAAAACTTTTGTGATTAGCCTGTCATGCCAAATGTTTTTTCAGAAATAAGCGGCTGTCCCTTTAATTGCACAAATCCTGATTCATACAATTAAAGAGACAGCACCATATATTTCATTATATATACATTTTACACCTGATAGTCAAAAAAGTCAATAATAAAGAACGAGTCTTTATACATAAAATATGCCACAATTTTGTATCCAAATGTGTCATAATCTTCAGGAATATAAAGCTCTGCACTACAGTCCGTATCTTCGCCTGCAGGGCAAAGAGCCTCGCTTGCAATGACGCTCTCCAGTCCTCCGTCTTTGTAAAGACCGATAAGTACCATTGCATCTTTATCATCTGATGTGGAATTTCTTACTGTCACAGAAAATTCCATATTTTCTCCGGGGATTATTTCACTTGCTGTACACCGGGCAATTGCACAAGGTGGAAGGGCTGCGCCAAACTCTATTGAAGGAGTTTTTTGTGCAGGTGCACCCAATGCAGTTTTAACATTTTCATATGAAATTTTGCAGATTTCTCTACCTATGAAAGTGTAGAGAGGTGTGATGATTGCGATGTTTGTGTCAGCATCAAAAACCAAATCAAAACTGATTGCATCACCGTTCACTTCCAGGATGAAATCTTCTTTTTTGATTTCTCCCATTTCCTCTGAAAACTCAAGTTTGATTTTACCACCGCTTAATGGGAATTCGTCAAGACCATCGGTTTCGTCATCTCCCATTACGGTTGATGCGGAAACAGCGTATCTTTTAATACTGTTTGCTGCTCCATATCTGATGTTATCAATATAGAATTCAAGACTTTGACCGGCAGGCACACCATTTTGACCTACAATAATAGGGAAACGGCATTTCTGTGCAGTTTTTGCAAAATCAAATATATTTGCATCGGTTTCAGTTGAGTCAAATCCGAATGATGAATATGCAACACCATTTGCAAAAATAATTATTTCTTCATTCACAGAGTCCATAATGATTTTAAAGCTTATCCACTCATTGGCAGGTGCGTCAAATTCGGGCATTGCAGGTGCACCGGGGTAGGTTGTGCTGAGACTTGTTGCAAGTTTTACTGTTCCATTATTTGTAAAAGTGATGGGCTGAAATGATTTTTCCGTTGCTGCGCTGTTCTGATAATAGAAAACACCCAGGGGAACTGTTTTTCCAACCTGTATGGGCATGATGTCAATTTCATAAACATAGGTGTTTTTTCCGCCGGATCTGCTAAACCAGTTATAATCTCCAACGTGCAATTCAGGTCTCCATGCTTCCCAGCCGATATAATCGTTTTCCGATTTCATCCAGGCAACGTTATTATTCGTACCGCCTATGTCTGTTTTTTGACCTATTACTTTGTCCTTGCTGTTTTTATCTCCTCCGCCATTTGCACCTGCCATCAAAAATGAAGCGGAATCTGTGTCAAAATCGTAGTTTTTGATGATACCGATATTATCGTAGTCATTACCATAGATTTCTATTTTATCTGATACTGCGATAACTTCGTCTGATGAATCATATGCTGTAACATATATTTCATTTGCTCCATAATTTATGGGTGCTTTGTACTGAGTAAGGGCTGTAGGCTCGTAATCAACACCATCAACCGTATACACATAATATGAAGCACCTGTTGAATCCTCAACATACACCATTGCATAACATCCTTCTCCTCCGGCAGCGTGAGTTACCGCTGTTCTGATGCTAATGCCGGAATCTGCCATAGTGCCTGTTGCAAAAGCGAAGGTCAATACCAAAATTAATAATGATACCGTAACTAACTTTTTCATACACACCTCTCTTTTCTTTCTATATTTCATTTTCTGACTCTTAAAAATTCATAATAACATCTTCTACAGAAATTTCATCCTTTTCTCCGCAAACTCTGTTGCCGTTTTCTTTCATTTTCTTCAAATCTGCAATTCTTCCGCCGATTT
>JAZONV010000030.1:0-2398 GCA_045654685.1 Clostridia bacterium
TAGGCTGCAAGATATGTGAAAAGAAGTGCCCAAAAGAGGGAATTACTGTGATTGACAATCTTGCGGTTATCAATTATGAAAAGTGCGTAGGCTGCGGCATCTGTGCAAAAGAGTGCCCCAAAAATGTGATTGAAATAATCAAATAAAAACACGCTGAAGCTCTGTGATGTGACCCCCAAAAGTTAGACTTTATAGCGTAGTGGTTTTAATGACTGCTACGCTATTTTTATGCTGCCAAGATGTTGAGTCGATATTGTACTGGACTCATCCATCCAAGTTTCTCTTTAATTCTTTTTTCATTGTAATATTTTATATATCTTTCAATAGCTTCTTTAAGTTCATAAAAGCTGTAATATGTAATTCCATAATACATTTCTTGCTTTAATATTCCAAAGAAATTTTCCATTACAGAGTTATCATAACAATTGCCCTTGCGAGACATACTTTGAAATATTTTGTTTTCTCTAAGAGCAGACGAATATGCACCCATTTGATATGCCCAGCCTCTATCTGAATGGAATGTTCTTCTGTATGGGCAATCAGAGGTTATATCTATTGCTTGTTGCTGTGCCGATAAAATGCTTGCCGCTGATGGAGTTTTGCTTATAGCATAGCTTAACACTTCACCGTTAAACATATCGAGAAATGGATCTAAATACAATTTTTTAATTACCATTCTACCTTTATTATCTATCTCATAATATTTAAATTCAGTAGTGTCTGTAGTTATCTTTTGATGTGGTATAGATGTATTAAATCGTCTGTTAATTCTGTTTGGTGCTATTTTACCAACATTACCTTTATATGAATTATATCTACGGCTCTTACGGGTAAATGAGGTAACTTGAAAACCTAATTTTTGCATAATTCTTTGAACCTTCTTCTTATTTACAAAAATATTTTGGTTTCGTAATTCTCTATATACTCGTCTGTAACCATAATCTTTGTTTTCCGTATGTATTTCAGTGATTTTATCCTCTAAATATTTATCAGGATTTTCTCTATCAAATCGCTTTTGCCAATACATATATGTTGACTTTGGAAAACCAACTACTGCGAGAATGTCTTTTAATTTGAACTGTCCTCGGAGACTGTGGACAATTCTCGCTGTTTTTTCTGAAGAGCTTCCTCCTCTAAACGCAGTCTCCTCAATTCTTTTAAATATGCATTTTCTATTCTTAGTTTAAGTAGTTCATCTTCGAGTTCTTTGACATGTTCGGCACTCGTATCCATAGGCTTTTCTTCGTTAGATTTAGAAGTTTTTTTGATTTCTTTTATATCCAATGTTTTCTTACGACCTTTCTTTTTAGGTCTCAAAGCATCAGGACCGGCTATTCTAAAATCATTAACCCATCGTGTAATCAAAGTTGGATTGTTTATTCCTTGTGACAGTGCTAATTCCTGATATGAGACTTCACTTGACAGATACAATTCTACCACATGAAGTTTAAATTGAAAAGAGTAATTTTTGTTTTGCCTTGAACGCAATAGGCCTTCATCACCAAAACTCTTATATGCATTAACCCATCTACGCACCTGTATTTCGTTATGAACATTATACTGTTCTGCTAAATACTGATATCCGCCTTTCCCATCTAAATATGCATGTACAACCTTTTTCTTTAATTCAAAATTGTATTTTGCCATGAAAAAACCGACCTCCCAATCGTTAGATTTTTAGTCCAACTTTTGGGGGTCGGTTCATTTCTCACAGAGTTTTTAATGAGTATTATTTGATTTTTGAGATGTCGTATGGTGTTGTCTGGTATACATAATAATTGAGCCAATTGGAGAAAAGCAGGTTGGCATGAGCACGCCATGACACAACAGGCGGATTTTCGGGATTATCATCGAGAAAATAGTTGCAAGGAATGTCAATAGGCAAGCCTGCATCAAGATCACGGAAATATTCTTTGGCAAGAGTGTCACTGTCATACTCAGAGTGACCTGTGACAAAAATCTGCTTTTTGTCGGCACTGGCTGCTATATACAGACCAGCCTCTTTTGATGTGGCTATAACTTTCAAATCGGGCACAGCCTCCACATCCTCGAGCTTTACATATGAATGACGGGAATGAGGCACATAGAACTCATCATCAAATCCTCGCACGAGCATTGTGCGTTTGCGATTGACCTTGTGCTTGAACACACCAAAAAGCTTGCTGTCATAGGAATGCTTCTGGATTCCGTAGTGATAGTACAAGCCTGCCATAGCTGCCCAGCAAATGTGGAAGGTGCTTGTGACATTGGTCTTTGACCATTCCATAATTTCTTTGAGCTCATCCCAGTAGTCAACATCATCAAACTTCAAAAGCTCAACAGGGGCACCTGTTATGATGAGACCGTCATATTTGTTGTGCTTTATAGACTCAAAATCAGTATAAAATTCATTGATGTG
>JAZONV010000031.1:0-10685 GCA_045654685.1 Clostridia bacterium
TCCTTGGTTAGTTTTGTATTTGGTCATACTAAAATTATACCACAAAGTGGCTGATTCCGCTATGGTTTCAGCTATTTTTGTATACAAAAAATCGAGGAATTTTTCATCCTCGATTTTTTATGGGAATTATTTTACATCCCCTTTTAAATTACCATCCTTAACAGTACACCTCATATCCCAACGCTTTTCAAAAACTCATCAAGTGCTTTTTCATAGTCTTTAGTATTTTCATAATATGACAGACCATGATTTGCACCTTCAACATACAAATGAGTGCATATCCCGGGGTTTACTTCTCTCACAGCTTCAGACATATGCATGGGAACAAAACTATCTTTTGTTCCATGTATCAAAAGTATTGGTGTGTCTCCACATTTCACTGCCTCTTTTGAAGAATATTCTTCCGGATCAAAGCCTGCAAATAATTTTGCACCAAGGCGGACAAACCAATAGGAAATCTTCAGGGGAAGTCCTCTTTTTTTAATGACATGGCAAAGAACTTCTTTTGGGGATGTGTAGCCGCAATCTGCAACAATTCCCGACACACCTTTTAGTCTGTCTCTTCCTGATGCCATAATAACGGTTGATGCACCCATGGAAACTCCCATAAGTATTATTTTCACATTCTTTCCAAAACGCTCTTTGCACCATTTAACCCAGGAAACAGCATCATAACTTTCTTTTATGCCAAAAGTTATACTTTTGCCCTCACTTTCACCATGGGCTCTTTGAAAAACCATAAGAACGTTATAGTCCCTTTTTTGTGCATATCCGTATCCTCCGGAAAAATCTCTGAACGGTGTACTTTTATATCCGTGGAAAAAAATTATTACAGGTCTATCTTCTGAAACAACTTTTAGCTTTCCGCAAAGTTTTAACCCATCATAAGAGACGGTTTCAACATCTTCATAGTCTTCTTTCGAAACTCTTCTCACGTTATCCGCAATTTCAGGATACAGTTCTTTATATTTTATTTTTTTCATTTCCGCAACTTCTCTGTGACCTTTTCCAACCCTCCGGAAGGTATAGACATATATCGAAAAAAGAAGCAGAAACAAAACGAGTGTCAAAACAAGCAAAATTCCGAAAAACATTTTTTCACTCCTGAACATCAGCCTGAGTTTGTGTCGTATCTTCAGGCAGCGGTGATATTGGAACTTCTTCGGGCACAGGGGTTGGGGAAGGTGCAACATCTGTTATTGCAGGCGGAGGCGTCTGTTGTGATGCCTCAACGCTCGGAGATGGGCTTTGCTCAACTTCCCTTTTTTTGGTGCCCACCTTCACAACTTCACTTGTGGGACTGTATGAACTTTTGGAAAGGAAAGTTCTGGAAACCACTTCTCCGTTTTCTTTTACTATTTTATAAGTGTCGGTTCTTGCACCATTCTCACCTTTTTCAACCACTATTTTCTCGTCTTCATACATGGTGTCATCTTTGGTTTCGTTAACAGAATATGAGTTATATCCCGTTATAACTGTTTCTATTGATATGTCTTTCAAATATTTTTTTCTGCCGTAAACATTAACCGTAAGATTATTTCCGTCTGCTATAACTTCGAGTTTGATCGGAGTTTCTTTGTTGTTCTTAAATTTAAAATCAATTGTTCCGTATGAAACCGTTGCATCCCTTCCGAGAGGCACATAGGTTACGGGCAAGCTGTGATTTGTTCTGTATACTATCTCAAGATCGGCAAACACAACAGCATTGTAGAGAGTGGAAGAAACCTGACAGATTCCTCCGCCTATTCCGTCAACAACTTTGTTGCCGCTGAAAACATGCGCCACCTTAAAACCGGTTGCCGCCGTTCTGGGACCGACAACACCATTAAATGAAAATACCTCACCGGGATTAAGAATCAAGCCGTTAATTTTTTCGGATGCAAGTCTGATATTTTCTTTTCTGTTTGGTGTTGATGAAGAATAGTCTGACGAATATGTTCCGATTATGGTATCCGTAAATTCAGCTTCAACCATTTCCGTTGTTGTCTCCGGAAGGGTGATTATTGCAGGAATTGTGTAACTTTCAGCATTATCCGCATTTTCTTTAAGAATCTTTTTCGCATCATCAGGATTCACTTTTACCCCTACCACATGAGGAACAATGGTGTAGCTTTCCTCCGTTTGTTCATATCGTGCATCTTCTGCATCCCTTGTATATTCCTCGATAAATTTGTCGGGATCTATTTTGTCGGGAATAATTTTCACAATTTCAACTTCTACCGGTTTTGAAATATCTCCGCTTATGTATTGCTTTGATATATCACTCATCAGCTTTTCTATATCCACACCTGTTCCGGGTTTGCCGTTGGTAACAACCAGGCAGTCCTCGCCTATTTCAACACTATAGTTTGTAATATCAACCACGTATTCAGAAAGATACTGGGATATCTCGTGTTGCATAAGATCTGTATCGCATGTAAGTTTTAAGGAAACGCTGTGAGGATTTTTTTTGAGATTGAATATGTCTTGAATTTTTTTGAAAACATTCCCTTTTCTTCCATAGGCATAGGCACTTTTAACAGTCTCATCAAAATCAACTTTCAGATTTATTCTTGATGAATGTATCTCAAAAGAAACATCTTCATGTTTTAGATTCAAGCCAAATTCCTTGCTGTCATATTTTTCTTTTACGGCTTGTATTGCTTCGTCCTTTGTAAGGCTTCCTACAGAAACCTCGCCCACATATACACCGTTATATATTTTATCGGATGCCATAATATAAGATACTGTACCGGTAAAAGCAAGTATAATTACCAATACAACACATATTGCAGTTATTATAACAGCCGTTTTATTCTTATCTTTGTGTTTTTGTTCTTTTTTCATATCTACTGAAGTATTATTATCCATATGGTTACTCCCCGAATTTTTCTTCTATATAATAATATACTTGTTTTTGTCCATATAATTTGTTATTTTCTGTCGATTTTTAAAAATCAGGGCTTTGACGAAAGATTATATTTCGTCAAAGCCCCGAAACTTTTAAGATATATTACTCAGCCATACGTTTGTATGTTTCGTATCTGTCGAGTAAGTCTTTTTCTGCTTTATTGAAGAGTTCGCCTGCAATATCGGGATATGCTTTCTGGAGCATAAGATATCTGTTTTCGCCCATCATAAAGTCTTTGATTTCGCCTGTAGGTTCTTTGGAATCAAGAATGAAAGGATTCTTTCCTGCTTCTTTGAGTTCAGGATTGAATCTCCAGAGGTGCCAGTAACCTGTTTCAACTGCTTTCTTTTCTTCAGCAATTGAGTTAGCCATACCGCCTCTTGCTTTGATACCATGGTTGATACAGGGAGCATATGCAATGATAAGTGAAGGACCGGGATAGTTTTCAGCTTCTTTGATTGCATTGAGAGCCTGCTGCATGTTTGCACCAAGAGCGATCTGAGCAACATATACATATCCATATGTTGTAGCAATCATACCGAGGTCTTTCTTCTTAACTTTCATACCGGAAGCTGCAAATTTTGCAACAGCAGCTGTAGGTGTAGCTTTGGAAGCCTGTCCACCTGTGTTGGAGTATACTTCAGTATCAACAACGAAGAGGTTAACATCTTCACCGGAAGCGATAACGTGGTCGAGACCGCCATAACCGATGTCGTATGCCCAACCGTCACCACCGAAGATCCACTGTGATTTTTTGATGAGGAAGTCTGTTCTGTCTGCGATCTGTTTGATGATTGCATCATTCTTATCAGCATTTGCAAGAGCAGCTTCTACCATAGCAGCAGCTTTGATGGATTCTTCTGTGTTATCTTTACCTGCAATCCATGCTTCGAAAGCATCTTTAAGGTCTGCGTTGCAGCCTGCAGCGATTGCCTGGTTCATTAAAGATACGAGGTTGTTTCTGTTTTTCTTAACAGCAAGAGCCATACCAAGACCAAATTCAGCGTTATCTTCGAAGAGTGAGTTTGCCCAAGCAGGACCTTTGCCTTCAGCGTTTTTGCAGTAAGGCATTGAAGGAGCGGAACCACCCCAGATTGATGTACAACCTGTAGCGTTGGCAATCATCATTCTGTCACCGAAGAGCTGAGTGATGAGTTTGATATAAGGTGTTTCACCACAACCTGCACAAGCACCGGAGAACTCGAGCATTGGTGTAGCAAACTGTGAGTTTTTGATATTTTTAGTAATATCGATATCTTTCTGTTTTGAAGGAACTGTCATAGCATATTCCCAGTTGGGAGCTTCAACTTCAGATACTTCATCGATAGGAGCCATCTTAAGAGCCTGTACTTTTTCAGGACAAACATTAGCACATACTCCGCAACCGAGACAGTCGAGAGGAGATACCTGCATTCTGAATTCCATACCTGCAAATCCTGTTGCTTTCTTTGTTGCAAAGTTTGCAGGAGCTGCAGCTTTTTCTTCTTCTGTGAGAAGAACAGGTCTTATTGCAGCGTGAGGACAAACAAGTGAACACTGGTTACACTGGATACATTTGTCAACATCCCAAACAGGAACAGAAACTGCAACGCCTCTCTTTTCATATCTGGAAGTACCTGTTTCAAATGTACCTGCTTCTTTATCGTCACCAACAAATGTGCTTACGGGGAGTTTGTAACCTCTCTGTGCATTTACGGGAGCAACGATATCGGAGATAAATGCAGGAACATCAGCTTTTTTAGCTTCAACGTCTTTTGCATCTTTCCAGGAAGCGGGAACTTTAACTTCGTGGAGAGCTTCAATTGCACCATCAACTGCTGCACAGTTCATGTTAACAATTTCATCACCTTTTTTGCCGTATGTCTTTTTGATAGCAGCTTTGATGAGTTCAACAGCCTGATCAAAAGGAATAACGTTTGCAAGTTTGAAGAAAGCACTCTGTGTTACCATGTTGATTCTTGTCTGACCAAGACCAACTTTAACAGCAACATCTACAGCGTTCATTGTGTAGAATTTAATGTCATTTTCAGCAATATATCTCTTCATAGCTGCGGGGAGTTTTTCGTCAAGTTCTTCATCTGTCCATACGCAGTTAAGAAGGAATGTACCGCCTTTTTTGAGACCTTCAAGGATATCATACTGATATACATATGCAGGTTTGTGACAAGCGATGTAGTCTGCTTCGTCAAGGAGATATGTTGATTTGATGGGTTTTTTACCAAATCTCAAGTGAGACATGGTTACACCACCGGATTTTTTGGAGTCATAATCAAAGTATGCTTGCGCATAAAGATCTGTGTTGTCACCGATGATTTTGATAGCATCTTTGTTAGCACCAACTGTACCGTCGGAACCAAAGCCCCAGAACTTACAACGTGTTGTTCCTTCGGGAGCAGCGTTGATTGTTTCGCCAACGGGGAGTGAAAGATTTGTAACGTCATCAACAATACCGATTGTGAAACCGTTGAGGGGTTTTTCAGCATCGAGGTTTGCAAATACAGCAGCGAGCTGTGTGGGAGTTGTATCTTTTGAACCAAGACCATAACGTCCGCCAACAATAACAGGAGCATCTGCTTTGCCTGTGTAGAGGTTACATACATCAAGATAGAGAGGTTCGCCAAGTGAACCGGGTTCTTTTGTTCTGTCGAGTACTGCAATCTTCTTAACAGTTGAAGGCATTACATCGAAGAAATATTTTGCGCTGAAAGGTCTGTAGAGGTGAACTTTGATTACACCAACTTTTCCGCCTGCAGCGTTGAGATAGTCAACAGTTTCTTCCAAAGCTTCACATACAGAGCCCATAGCGATGATAACTTTTTCAGCATCGGGAGCACCGTAGTAGTTGAAGGGAGCATATTCTCTTCCTGTAACTTTGGAGATTTCTTTCATATAGTCTGCAACGATATCGGGAAGAGCATCATAATATTTGTTGGATGCTTCTCTGCCCTGGAAGTAGATATCAGAGTTCTGTGCAGTACCTCTTAATACGGGGTGTTCGGGGTTTAATGCACGGTCTTTGAATTCTTTGATTGCTTCCATATCTGTGAGACCTTTTAATACATCATAGTCCATAACTTCGATTTTCTGAATTTCGTGAGAAGTTCTGAAACCATCGAAGAAGTGAACGAAAGGTACTCTTCCTTTGATTGATGCAAGGTGAGCAACACCACCAAGGTCCATTGTTTCCTGAACTGAACCTGAAGCGAGCATAGCAAAACCTGTCTGACGACAAGCCATAACGTCCTGGTGATCACCAAAGATGTTAAGAGCGTGAGCAGCAATTGCTCTTGCACTTACGTGGAATACGCAAGGAAGAAGTTCACCTGCAATTTTGTACATGTTAGGGATCATGAGAAGAAGACCCTGTGATGCTGTGAATGTTGTTGTGGGAGCACCGGCCTGAAGTGAACCGTGAACTGCACCTGCAGCACCTGCTTCGGACTGCATTTCAACAACGTCTACAACTTCGCCGAAAATGTTTTTGAGCCCCTGGGCGCTCCATTCGTCAACATTTTCTGCCATGTTTGATGATGGAGTAATAGGATAGATAGCAGCAACTTCGGTAAACGCATAGGCGCAATGTGCGGCAGCGCTGTTACCATCCATGGTTTTAAATTTCTTTGCCATTGATTTTACCTCCTGTAAAATATTATATAAATATTGTTATAAATATAAACATACAGATTGATTATAACACATATAATTCAATTTTTCAAATAATTTTTTGATATTTTTTTCACAATATAAATGTTTGTAATATTTTCATAAATACATCACTCAAACATAATACATTTTTTATATAAATATGTCGTTTAGACTATGGCATTATTGTAAAACTTGTGAAATTGTGGTAGAATAAAACCAATAAAACAATTAAGGAGCAAACAAATGGCACTTGACGGATTGGTAATATCTGCCCTTGCAAGAGAAACGGCAGAAAAAATCACAGGCGGAAGAATCGACAAAATACATCAGCCCGAAAAAAATGAGCTGGTGATTTCTGTGCGCACATTTGACGGTGCATACAAACTTCTCCTTTGTGCAAATCCGTCTTTTCCGAGATTTTACATTACAGAAAGTTCAAAAGAAAATCCGCCAAAACCTCCCATGTTTTGCATGCTTTTAAGAAAACATATTCAAAGCGGGAAAATTCTTTATGTTAATCAGGAAGAAAATGAGAGAATGATAACCATCGGAATTGAAAGCTATGACGAACTGGGATTTCTTTCTGAAAAACATCTCATCATGGAAATTATGGGAAAACATTCAAACATCATTCTGACGGATAAGGACGGGAAAATCCTTGACAGCATTTTTCACGTTGATATGTCTGTCAGCAGCGTAAGGCAGGTTCTCCCCGGTCTCCCCTATTCTCTTCCCCCGTCCCAAGACAAGATAAATCCCAAAAAAGAGAGTGTATATGATATTGAATCCCGTCTTTCATTTGATGATATTCCTCTGTGGAAACAGCTTATGAACACATATCAGGGAATCAGTCCTCTTTTGGCAAGAGAAGCGGTTCAAAGAGCTGTCGGACAGTTTGACATAACCGGTCCCGAAGCATCAAGAAGCGACCTTGAAAGAGTGGCTGAAAACTTCCATTCAATTGTAGAAGATGTTGTGGAAAATTCCTGCAATCCTTGTATTATTACAGATAAAGAAACCGGAAAAATGATAGACTTTTGCTGTGTCGATATTTCCCAGTACGGTAATGGTGCAATTGTTGAACATTTCCCGAATATGAGTCTTGCTGTTGAAATTTTCTATATGAAAAAGGCGGCAAAAGAAAGTGTCAAGCAAAAATGCGGTGACCTTTTGAAAATTGTTTCCAACAATCTGGAAAGGTGTCGCAAAAAACTTCAGATACAGTTTGAAACCATAAGAAAAGCAGAAAAGAAAGACAAATACAAAGTATACGGTGATCTTATTTGTGCTAACATATACAGAATCAATCAGGGAATGGAAGAAGTTGTTTTAGAGAACTTTTACGAAGAAGATTCTCCCCTTGTGACAATCCCCTTAAAAAATGATCTCTCGCCATCCAAAAACGCCCAAAGATATTATCAGAAGTATAATAAAGAAAAAACCGCCGAAACAGAAACCACGAAACAAATGGAACTTAACAAAGCAGAGATTGAATATCTGGAATCGGTGGAAGATGCTCTTGAAATGGCAGAAACAGGAGCGGATATTTCCCAGATTAGAGAAGAACTTGTATCGGAAGGCTATCTTAAAAACAGAGGCGGTATGAAAAAGAAAAAAGCCGACCTCCCCCACCCCCTTCACTTTGTGTCAGATGACGGCTATGACATATATGTAGGAAAAAACAACAAGCAAAACGACTATGTAACATTGAAGCTTGCCCGTTCAACAGACATCTGGTTCCACACAAAGGAAATTCACGGTTCTCACGCAATTGTGAAAACATCAGATGCAATGGAAGTTCCCGATACAACATATCTTCAGGCGGCTTCCCTTGCCGCATATTACAGCAAAGCAAGAAATTCAAAAAGTGTTCCCGTTGACTACACGGAAGTTAAAAATGTCAAAAAACCTTCAGGAGCAAAACCCGGCATGGTTATATATGTAAATTATAACACATTGTATGTTGATCCCGGCGAAGATGAGGCTGTAAGACTTAAAAAATGACGTTTTTTGTTCTACATTGCACATAAATACTGTTAGATTAGACCAAATATCCGCATATTTCAATAAATTTGAAAATTTTTCTTGATTTTTCAGAAAGTGTGTGATATAATCTGTGTTATTGATGATTAAAATGAGCAATTGGAGGTGAGTATATTGCCTAATATCAAATCCGCAAAGAAAAGAGTTAAAGTTATCGCAACAAAAACTCTCAGAAATCAGATGATTAAATCTAATCTCAAAACTTGCATAAAGAATTTTGAAGCTTATGCTGCAAAAGCAGACAAAGCTAACGCTGTTGAAGCTTGCAAAGTTGCATTCAAGAGAATTGACCAGGCTGTTTCAAAAGGTATTCTCCACAAAAATACTGCAGCAAGAAAAAAAGCTCAGCTTAGTTTGAAACTCAATAAAATCGGCGCATAATTTTCGATCCGATAGCAAACCTTCCGATAAGGAAGGTTTTTTTGTTGCTTTCCGTGATAATACAAAAATTTATAATCCCATAAAACAAAGTCAGTAAAAACAGGCGTGTTTACTGACTTTGTTTTAATCTTATTTTATTGTAACCTTTATCTCTTCCCCATCTGTATCAACCAAAATTGTCTCTCCCGAAATGTTTTCATAGGAAAGGATAATTTCGCTAAGTGGATCTTCGATGCTTTTTTGAATTTCTCGTCTTATTGGTCTTGCACCAAAACGCGGATTATATGCCTTTTCAAGAATTTTCTCTTTGGCAGAATCTGTCACTTCAAGCTCTGCTCCAAGAGCATTAACATTTGCATATACATCTTTCATCATAAGATGCATAACTTTGAAAAGTTCTTCCTTTGTAAGTTCTTTAAATTCAATTATTTCATCAATTCTGTTCAAAAATTCAGGTCTGAAAATTTCTTTTAATGTTTTATCAATTTTGACACTTACCCCATCACCATCTGTGACAAATCCCATACCGGAAGCTGAGCCTACAGATGTTCCTGCATTTGAGGTCATAATGATGATTGTGTTTTCAAAGTTAACCTTTCTGCCCTGACTGTCAGAAATTCTGCCGTCATCCAAAATCTGCAAAAAGATGTTGAAAACATCCTGATGTGCTTTTTCAATTTCGTCTAAAAGAATTATGCTGTAGGGATGTCTTCTGACCTTTTCGGTAAGTTGCCCTGCCTCGTCATAGCCAACATATCCCGGAGGTGAGCCTATGATTTTTGATACGGAATGTTTTTCCATATATTCACTCATATCCATGCGGATAAGTGCGTTTTCATCGCTGAAAAGACTTTCTGCAAGACTCTTTACAAGTTCGGTTTTGCCAACGCCTGTGGGGCCTACAAATATGAAAGATACAGGTCTTTTTTTGGTAAGGGAAAGAGCACGATTTCTGCGGACTGCTCTTGCAACCGCACTAACCGCCTTTTCCTGGCCTATGATTCTTTTGTGAAGATTGTCTTCCAGTTTCAAAAGTTTGTCCTTGTCGGTTTCTGTGATGTTTTTCACAGGTATTCCTGTCCACAGTTCAATAACTCTTGCCACGTCTTCTATGGTAAGTTTTGTCTCTTTCTGCTTTTGTCTCATAAGTTCAAGTTCTCCGTCAAGACGGCACTTGTCACTTTTGAGTCTTGCAATATTTTCATATTCCATGTTATCTGTATCATCTTCGAGTGCTTCGATTTTTCCCTCTATTGCAAGAATGTCATTTTTCACTTTGATTATGCCCCGGGAATAGGGACTGTCTATATTCACTTTTGATGCTGCCTCGTCTATAACGTCTATTGCCTTATCCGGGAAAAATCTGTCATTAATATATCTGCCTGAAAGAGATACCGCCTCACAGATTATGTTATCCTCAATGGTAACACCATGATAGTCTTCATAGTAATCCTTGATTCCTCTTATTATTTCAACGGTTTCCTCGCTTGATGGTTCTTCTATTATAACCGGCTGAAAACGACGCTCTAACGCCGCATCTTTTTCAATGAATTTTCTGTATTCTTCCAGAGTTGTTGCGCCGATAACCTGAATTTCTCCCCTTGCAAGAGAAGGTTTTAAAATGTTTGATGCATCAATAGCACCTTCTGCACCGCCAGCACCTATAATAGTGTGAATTTCATCAATAAAAAGTATGATTTTTTTATCATTGGATACTTCTTCAAGC
>JAZONV010000032.1:0-18444 GCA_045654685.1 Clostridia bacterium
TGCTCATTTTAATATGGGTTTATTTTGTATACTAAAAATTCAACAATTTTTCTCAACAACACAAAAAGGACCTCGATTAGAGATCCTTTTTGCAATTTAGGGAGTTTTTAAACATCCCCTTTGTGGAATAGGAAAAAATGTTTCAAATTGTTGCCCACATACATTGTCCGTCAAAGTTGTCCAATTTAACATTTAAAATTTTGTGTGAAATATCTTTTTCTGATTTCACTTTCACTTTGATGTAATTTGTCATATGTCCCTCATAGACCCCATCGCCAAGATGTTGCTCAAAAAGCACGCTTTGTGTTGTGTTTTCAAAGGATTTCACATATTCTCTGTGAAGTTCTTTTGCTTTTTCAATCATGATTTTTGCTCTTTTTTCCCTTATCTTTTTCTCCACCTGTCCCTCCATTTCGGCAGCCTTTGTGCCTTTTCTCGGAGAGTAGGGGAAGACATGAACTTCTGAAAAACGGATATCTTCCATAAATTCTAATGAGATTTTAAAATCTTCGTCTGTTTCCATGGGGAATCCCGTTATGATATCTGTGGTGATTGCGGGGTTTTTAAATGAATTGCGAAGTCTTTCGACAGCCTTTTTATATTCTTCTGTCGTATATTTTCTGTTCATGTTTTTAAGGGTCTTGTTGCAACCTGACTGGAGGGAAATGTGAAAGTGGTCACACACCTTTTTCATTTTTGAAATTTCCCCAACAAAATTTTCGTCAAGAACTCTCGGCTCAACGGAACCAAGGCGTATTCTCTCAATTCCTTCTATGGAATTTACTGTTTTTATTGCATCAATGAGAGATGTGTTTTCAAGATCTCTTCCATATGAACCGATGTGAATTCCCGTGAGGACTATTTCTCTGTATCCGTTTTTGGAAAGAGTTCTGACCTCTTTTTCAATGTCTTCCAAAGGTCTGCTTCTCACAGGGCCTCTTGCATATGGGATGATACAATAGGAACAAAACTCTGTGCATCCTTCCTCAATTTTCACAAAGGCTCTTGTTTTGTCTTCGTATGATGTGATCCATAGTCTTTCATATTCTCTTTGCTTTAGAATGTCGGAAATTTCAGCATCTTGCTTTCCTGTTCTGAAAAATTCCTCTGCCATATCAACAATTTTTCCTCGATCCTTTGTGCCTATAACTATTCCCACGCCGGGAAGTTTTTTAACATCCTCAGGAGAAACCTGACTGTAGCATCCCGCAACGCATATGAGAGCATCGGGATTTTTCTTGTGGGCTCTTCCAATCATCTGTCTTGATTTTCTCTCTCCCGTACCGGTTACGGTGCAGGTGTTTATAACATAAATGTCGCATATGTCATCAAAGGTCTTTATATCATATCCTCTTTCTTTAAAGAGGGTTATCATGGCTTCTGTTTCATATTGATTAACTTTGCACCCCAATGTGCAAAAAGATACGGATTTCATAAGTATAACTCCTTGAATTTATGATAGCCGTCGGAGAGCCGTACTCAGTTCGACTCTCCGGCGGCTACTCTCTATTATACACATTTTACAAATATTTTCAAGTGTCCTCTTAATTTACTTGACACGGGATGAATTTAGTTGTATTATTAATATGAAATCAATATACATATACTAATATGAAGTCACAGGAGGAATTAATTATGAAAGCATTTAACGTACAGATCAGTTCCATAGGCGATGTTAAGAATTTTGTAAACATTGTTGGGAAATATGACTTTGATATTGATTTAGTTTCCGACAGATATGTTGTAGATGCAAAATCAATTATGGGTATTTTCAGCTTAGACCTTACAAAACCCATAAAAGTTCAGGTTCATTCCGAAGATACACAGGCTATTGAGGCAGAACTTGCACCTTACATCGTTTGATAGTCTAAGAGACTATATCGGCGTAGTGCTCCGGGGAACACTACGCCTGTTTTTTTGAAAGAGCACATAAATCCCGGAAGGAGGAAAAGAGATGTATCATCTGTACAAACTGGATGACTATGAAACAAAACTTGTGATTCTCTATTCGCTTCACAATCTCAAAATGAGTCCCAATTATGCAACACTCAGTCAGGTGGTATCATCGTCTGCTGATGTTCAGTATTTTGAACTTCAGGAATATCTTGAAGCTCTTCTTGAAATGGGGAGCGTGAAGGAGTCCACCGTTTCGGGTGAGATAATATATTCCATAACAAGCCTTGGCGAGGACACATGTGAATATTTTGCAAACCGAATCCCTGCAAGCGTCAGAGAAAAGGTTGAGAATGCGGCAAAACTTGTCAACAACGACAAAAGCGATCAGAATAAGATATATGCAGACTATATTCCCATAAATGAAAATGAGTATAAGGTTGTTTGCGGAATAAAAGAAGAAAATGTTAAGCTCCTTGACTTTGAAATGTATGCCGGGTCAAAAGAGAGAGCAAAAAAAATATGTGCATATTTTAAAGACCACACAAATGAATTTTATATGAATATTGTGGCTCACCTTGAAGAAAATATGAACACACCACCCAATGACGGTGAAGAGTAAGAGGTAAAAGATGCTTTATACACAAAGTTTTTCAAAACTTATAGACGTTTTCAGAAAAATGCCCGGAGTGGGCAGTAAAAGTGCAGTACGCATGGCATATCATGTCCTTGCAATGACTGATGACGAAGTTGATGAAATGGTTAACACCATTAAAGGCGCCAAAGAAAAAATAGGCTATTGCTCCGTTTGCCAGAACACCACAGAATCAGACCCTTGCGAAATCTGTTCAAATCCAAAAAGGGATTCTTCCGTAATATGCGTTGTTGAACAACCTAAAGACGTTGTTGCTCTTGAAAAAACAAGAGAATATTACGGCTCATATCATGTTTTGCACGGTTGCATTTCTCCAATGGATTCGGTAGGACCTGAAGATATAAAAATAAAGGAACTTTTAGGAAGAATTTCGGACGGGGAAGTTAAAGAAGTCATAATGGCAATCAGCCCAAGTATTGAGGGTGAGGCAACCACAATGTATATTTCAAGACTTTTAAAACCTTTTGATATTAAGGTTACGAGAATTGCCTACGGCATCCCCGTTGGCGGAGACCTTGAATATGCGGATCAGGTTACTCTTGCAAAGGCAATAGAGGGCAGAAGAGAAATATAAAAAGTATGGAATGGATGTGAAACTGTTTGTTGCATCCATTTTTTTGTGGGCGGTAAGGAGAAGTGGAGTTTGTCTCACTGATTGATTTTCAATCAGTGAGAATGAAATGCACCTGAAGGTGCATGAAATGAAACCTTTGGTTTCATGGCCATCAACGTCAGCAATTCGCGTTCGCACCGTAAGAGGGTGCTCCGCTCATTGGACGTTTTGCCATAAGTTCCACCTTCCAATCGTGCTTTGCACTCTTGGGGTGTCACTTAAAATACTGCTCCGCAGCATGAAATGTCTGCTTTGCAGACATTATGGAAAAAACTCGCTTCAGGCGAGTTTTAACATAAACGAATTCCGCAGGAATTCATTTCATGGCGTAGCCATTTCATGTGTCGAATGGCACATTTCATTCGGTGAGTTTGAAAAACAAACTCACCGCTAAACTCCAATTTATGAATAATTCTCCGACAATTTAAATATAGTATTATAGCCTGATTAACAGTTAGTCTCCAAAGGTTTCTGACAGGACTTGACAAGTTTGTTTTTTGTGGTATAATATTTAGAATGACAATATCTTGCCTTATCTTGCCCAATGGATAAGGACCACAATTATTTTTATAAAAATTGGGCAGAAAGGCATTGGTTATTAATTATGGCAAAACAAGTAGTACTTACTCCGGATGGACTCAAAAAACTGGAGGACGAACTCGAATATCTCAAAGTTACGGGAAGAAAGGAAATCGCTGAAAAAATTAAAATAGCAAGAGGTTTTGGCGACCTTTCCGAAAATGCAGAATATGACGCTGCAAAAGATGCTCAGGCAACAATGGAAGAAAGAATTTCCAAAATTGAAGAAATGCTCAAAAATGCAGTTGTTGTAGACGTTGATGACATTGGAACAGATGTTGTCGGCATTTGCTCAAAAGTAAAAGTTTTTGATGAAGACTTTGAGGAAGAAGAAACCTACACAATTGTAGGTTCCACAGAAGCAGACCCCGACTCAAACAAAATTTCCGATGAATCTCCCATAGGACGAGCGCTTATGGGTAAAAAAGTAGGGGATGTTGTATCCATCGAAACTCCCGGAGGAGTTTTTGAACTTAAAATTTTAGAAATTTCAAAATAATTTTTTACAAACATAAAGATGGGAGGAAATTCACCCATGAGTGAACAGACAAACGTAAATATTGAACAAACCGATCTCAGCGAAATTCTTCAGGTGCGCAGAGACAAACTCAAAGAACTTCAGGATGCAGGAATGGATCCCTTTGAAATTACCAAATTTTCAAGAACACACACCGCATCTCAGGTAAAAGATGATTATACCGAAGAAGAAAGAGAAATCACCAAACGTGGAAGTGATGTTCCGGAGAAAATCATGGCAAAGGTTTCAGCACTTGATGGCGAAACAGTTGTTGTTGCCGGACGTATCATGTCAAAACGAGGCATGGGAAAAGTAGGATTTTTGCACGTTTCAGACATGACAGGTCAGATTCAGCTTTTTGTTAAAAAAGACATTCTCGGCGAAGATGAGTATAACCGTTTCAAAAAACTTGACATTGGTGACATTGTTGGTGCGGAAGGCGAGGTTTTCACCACACAGACAGGCGAGATTTCAATCAGAGTAAATTCTGTTACTCTTCTTTCAAAATCTCTTCAGCCTCTTCCTGAAAAATTCCACGGAATGACCAACACGGACCTTCGTTACCGTCAGAGATATGTTGACCTCATTATGAATGCTGATGTAAAAGACACATTCATCAAACGTTCAAAGATTATCTCTTCCATAAGAAGATATCTTGATGGTGAAGGATTTTTGGAAGTTGAAACTCCCATGCTTGTTGCAAATGCAGGCGGTGCTGCTGCAAGACCTTTTGAAACTCATTTCAATGCACTTGATGAAGATTTCAAACTTCGTATTTCTCTTGAACTCTACCTTAAACGTCTCATCGTTGGCGGACTTGAGAGAGTTTATGAAATCGGACGAGTTTTCAGAAACGAAGGACTTGACACCCGTCATAATCCGGAGTTCACTCTCATGGAACTCTATCAGGCATATACAGATTATCACGGTATGATGGATCTCACCGAAAATCTCTATCGCCACGTGGCAATGGAAGTTCTCGGAACAACAAAAATTGTATACAACGGCATTGAAATGGATCTTGGAAAACCCTTTGAAAGAATCACTATGGTAGATGCTGTTAAAAAATATGCAGGTGTTGACTTTAACGAAATTAATTCAGTTGAAGAAGCACGTGCGGCTGCCAAAGAACATCACGTTGAATTTGAAGATCACCACAAAAAAGGTGATATCCTCAATCTTTTCTTTGAAGAATTTGTTGAAGAACATCTTCTTCAGCCCACATTTGTTATGGATCATCCCGTTGAGATTTCTCCTCTCACAAAGAAAAAACCCGGTAACCCCGACTATGTTGAACGTTTTGAGTTCTTCATGAATGGTTGGGAAATGGCAAATGCCTACTCCGAACTAAATGACCCCATTGACCAGAGAGAACGTTTCAAGGCTCAGGAAGCTCTTCTTGCTCTTGGTGATGAAGAAGCCAACACCACAGATGAAGACTTTATGAGAGCGCTCGAAATCGGTATGCCTCCCACGGGCGGTATCGGATTTGGTATCGACAGAATGTGTATGCTTCTTACAGACTCTGCTGCAATAAGAGACGTGCTCTTGTTCCCAACAATGAAGACACTTGACAAATAATTTGGCTTAACACTGCGGTTTTCAAGGGATTAAGACTACAAAAAAATAATATTTACGAAAGAATTTACGAAAAATGACCTCTTGCTTACTTTGCAAGAGGTCTCTATTGTAAAGAGGATAGCAAAAAGAGGGATATATTTTGGAACAGAAACACATTTGTAGCATTACTCCAACGGAGTTTGAAGAGTATTGTTTAGAGATTTTGAAGGGATATGCAGAAACTGAAGATTTGAAAGATTTTTTAATTACACATAATGTAAAAATCCCAGCAAGTGATGGAAAATATCAAATTGATGTATATGCTGAATTTACTGCAATGGGTGCCAAATTTAAGGTTTTGTGCGAATGCAAACACTACAAATCTTCTGTGAAAAGAGGGAAGGTAGCTGAACTGCACAGAAAACTTGAAAGTATAGGGGCTCAAAAAGCCATCTTGATTTCAACCAGTAAGTTTCAAAGCGGAGCTGTTGAATATGCTAACGCACATGGAATAGCATTAATTTATGTAGAAAATTATAACTTTGAATACATTTCTCATTCGAGTGGTGAAATGGTAATAAATGATGATGACCCTTTTCTATATGCTGAAAAACATATGCCTCCTTATGTTGCTTTTAATTGTTCATCTAACACGGAAGAACCGATTAAAGTGTATCCTCCAAAATCAATGATTAGAAAATTGATTATAGAAATGAATCAACAGATTAAAGAAAAACTTGGAATTGATATTGATTTACCTGAGATACAGGAATAAAGTACGAATGACCTCTTGCAAACTAGCAAGAGGTCATTGGTTTACGAGAGCTTGATTTTACCTTCAAGGTTAGCAAAGCTCTCTTTCTTTTTATCAAGTGTAGCTTCGTTGTATATATCCATTGTAGTTGTAATATCTGCATGTCCCATAATTTCTTGGATAATTTTTATGTTAGTTTCGTTTTCACAGAAACGAGTACAGAAAGTGTGTCTTAAGTTATGTACTGAAAAATGAGGTAATAGTTCAGGCTCTCTGTTCTCTGCTTGTGCTTTCTCTTCCTCTTTTTCGTTGTGCAGAGAAATTATACGAGCAATAACCCTGTTAATGCTATGCGGTGAAAACACCGTACCAAAACGATTTTTGAATATAAACCCGCTATATCCGTCTATAACAGTTTCATTAAAACCACTCTTACTTTGGTTTTCGTATTCTTCTAAAAGAGCGGCTTTAACCTCTGATAACATAGGGATTATTCTTATACCTGTTTTTGTCTTTGGAGTAGTTATATGATATTCACACTTACCGCTATCTTGTTGGCGATAAATTAGATTATGATTTATACTGATTAAATTATTTTCTAAATCGCAGTCCTCCCACCGCAAACCTATGACCTCACCTACTCTACACCCAGTTCCCAAGAACACTTTGAATAAAGGTAACCAATGTCTGTACTGTTCGTGTTCTGTTAGAAATGTCATAAAGGCTGACTGCTGTTGCACCGTTAAGGCGTGACGTTTGGATTTTTCCCAGTTATGAGATTTTTTGATTTCAGACATTACATTATCTGTTGGATTTGTCCTGATATATCCGTCCCGAATCGCTACCGTAAAAATAGGGTGCAGGATTGTATGAATTATCTCCATACTATTCGGCTTAAATCCTAAGTCAATAATAAGTGAGTTGTAAAATTTAAGTATATCGGTATATTTGATAGCTGAAATCTTTTTAAGACCTAAATTTTCCGATACATATTTTTTATACATATACTTATAATTAGTTCTTGTGGATTGCTTTAATCCTACCTTGTTTTCAATATATTCCTCAAAGAAAGAATTTAAGGTCATTCGCTTTGCTTCTGATGAATTTATATCATCCTGCTTGTTTCTTTCAATTTGCTGTATAAGTTCCCTTAAGCAAAACTCAGATTGCTTTCCCTTTGGGGCTTTATCAATTTGTGTCAATCTCCAACTGTAAACACTTCTGTTTGAGCCATCAATCTCGGTGTATTTGTACTCATACATACCATTAGAACGCTGATACTCACCCTTGTTAAGTATTCTGTTTTTATTATCTCGTCTGCTTGCCATCTTGCTCACCTCCCAGAGTATGCGGACACACCAAAGGTGCATCCGCATATATTTTAAATAAAGCTAATACCATTTAACCATTTTTCAAAGAGCTTTCGTTTTATAACAACTTGGCTGCCCTTGTGGAGAATAAAGTCTAAACTGCTATCATTTGTAATTATTTCACGGAGCTTATGAGTTCCTATACAGGCATACTCAGCGGCTTCCTCAATCGTTAGACAAAGCTTTTTATGAATTGGTATATCAAATTTGTACTCTCTCATCCGAAAGTCCCTCCTGAAAAGTTTTGCGTTTGCTTAGGCAGCAATATCTCGCAAACAGAAGTATATTGCCCCGTGCCTTTTCAGGCTTCGTTATCGTTGTATTCCACCATTTTTATAAAAACGTGGAATGCGTTTCCACCAAAATTAAAAAATGGTGGAAGGTAACTTATTCAAAAAATAAGTTGTCAATAGTATGGCTATCGTCGTGAGCATCTTTTGCAAGTTCATTGATGTTCAATACAAGATAGCATTTGTTATTGTATTTTTTTAACCGGTTATCTGCATAGGCTTCTGAAATGTAACGATTTCGGAAATACGCAGTAACCTCTTTAGCAGAAAACGTGCGACCAAATTTATTTTTAAGGCACACACCAAAAGCTTTGTTTGTTATATACAGATGATTGCTCCTTATAAAACAATCATCACCTTTACTGCCAATCAGTATAGTTTTACTGTTTAACATTTCTAATAGTTCAGAAGAAAAGTTAATAACATCAATCTCTTTTGCTTCAAGGCTCTCAATAATTGTTTTTTGTTTTGAAAGAGCTTCGTTGACAAAATCAGAAAAGCTATTTTTTGCAGTTTCAACATTAAGATTATATCCTGTTTCAACAGCATATTGTAAAAACAATTCAAAAGCACAGTTTAATATAAATGACTGTTCGTACAATCTTTCATACCCAAACTTGTGAGAGCAACCTGTAAGCCTAAAGGCATAAAACTTTTGTTTAAGGTCTGACACTATGTTGTCATAATTGTTACAAACCCACTTTATAAAGTAGTAGTAAAAGGTTGACACCGAAAAAGGATGCTCTTGACAAGAAGCTAACCTTTGACTGTCAATGGGTTTGTTGACCTCTAACAACATTAGTCTGCCAACATCTGTTTTTGTGTTTAGTAGATATTCTGCCGTTATAATGACTTGACAATTATTTTCAAAGGAACTTCTTGCAGTTGTTCGAGGAGAATTATCTGCAAAATTTCTTACGATATTGCGTATCCTCTTTTCATAATCATTGCGAAGTTTCTTGTCTTTTTCTTTGTAAAGGTCATCAAACACAAAGGTCGCATCTTTCAAGAGATTAACACATTCCTCTGATTTGAATTCTGTGCTACTCACTCTCAATGTAGAAATCTTTGATAAATTTTGCAAAGCACTTCTTCCGTATAGTGCGGTAGAGAAGTTTGCAAGTGTCGTCTTTCTACTTTGAGTTTTACCAAAAAGATATAGGCAACAAGGTACTTTTATATCCGAATCTTTGAAAAGTTGTCTTAACACCCCAAGCATACCCGTAACAAAAACTATAGGGCTGATATGTATATCAACATTCATTAGTTCAAACATCAGCTTTACACATTCTTGTTCTGTTATCGAAGTATCGTATTCATAACGGTACTTATCTGACAATTCTGCCGCTATTTTATGCTTTTCAAGACAATTTCCTATCACAACATCTCCGGCACAGTAGCAATGTTGACCTTCAAAGTTGTGCCAACCGAGCTTGTTGAACCAAAGTATTTTGTTGGGACTGATGCCTTTACTTTGAGTTTTGACATAGTATGCCATTTCTTTGCTGGCTGTTGATGTTGTAGGTGATAACAATAGCGTATCATTGATACAGCTGTAATCGAACTTTTCAAGTTCCTTTGCATCTATCTCAGCCTCGCCTACATATTCGGGAGCGTAAAATTGAACCACATACCTCTTTTGAAGAATAGTATCGTTCTGTATGTATTCATTTACGGATTTGACTTTTATGAAAAAGTCAGCGATAATTGTGCCGTCAGACGAGCGAACGGTCTTACCGCTCGCTTCTTCTACATAATAATTCATAGCTATACCTCCATTTTATACAGTTCACTTGCCAGACGCTTGCGTTCAGCAATATTATCACTGTTTACAAGCTCTGCAATCTTACTGACATACGCGGATTTTTTTAAGAGTTTTATATCAGCTTTAAGCGTTGATATTTCCTTTTCCAAATCCTTGTGTTTAGAAGATAGCTTTTTGATTTTTTTGTCCTGCTTTCTTGCTATCTTTACAGCTTTCTTTGCCTTTTTCACAAACTTGTTATCAGAGTAATCATCTCCATCAACAAAGTCTAAAAAAGAGCTTTTTTCAGCTATTTCGTTTGAAGCAGCATTGGTGGGTTGGTAATTGAACCCAGCAAATTCAAAATTAGCCATTTGCAATGTCCTCCTTCTTTTACTCGGGATGTTTTTATTTGTCCCTGTAATAGTAGTTTAGCAGAAGTCTTGCATAAAATCTTGGGACAAAAAGTGCCGTAAATCTCGGGAAGGTAACAAAAAAGCCCCGAAAACAATTCGAGGCATAATGTTTAATTCTGTTTTTTGGAGGGTTCAGTTTTCAACTTATATATTCTCTTAAAATGAGCAAAAGTTATATCTTTACTGCAGTTCTTATGCATATTAACGAGAGGTTTTGAACTCATGTAATTATCAAAGTACGCTGTTGCTGTTGTGCAATGCTGAATACTTTTTATCAATGCGTAGCCCTTTTGATTATCAGACATAGAAAGTTCCTTTTCAATTTTACAGCACAAATGAAAAATTGCAGTGTTATGTATAAAGTTTATAACTCTTATAAAGTTAATTGTACTTGTTGGAGATTCTATATAATAATCAGACAATTTATCAACATTAAAAACAATGTTATTTATCGTGTTTTCATTGTATGAGAAACTTAAAATCTCAGCAAACAACCCCATATCATCGGAAGTGTTTGCAATAATTGAAAACTCAGGATGATTATACGGGACGATATGAAGGTTATACATTCCGTCAATCATATCTTGAACCTCTGACGCTCCAAGTTTTAAACTGCGTTTTTCTTTCTTAATTAATGATAAAATCTTATAAAACATTTCAAGTTTTGAACTCATTTCAAACTTATGCATAAGGCGGAAGCGGTCATA
Source organism: Clostridia bacterium (assembly GCA_045654685.1). GTDB lineage: Bacteria > Bacillota > Clostridia > UMGS1810 > UMGS1810 > RGIG1828. Next base: position 11,099 of record JAZONV010000032.1, read on the forward strand.
TCCGGTATATGTGTTGACTTTCTCATATACTGAATTTAGGTCATCGAAAAACTTTTTTGTTATTATTGCTTCTTCCTTAAAAAGAAATCGTTTTAACATCGGGAAATCTGATATAAGCTCATACCACAATGAATCCTCTGCCAATATTTTGGGAGTAAATAGTGGCGAGTTTAAATAATCTGAATGATTTGCATTTCGTTCATTATATGAGCCTTTAATCCTGTTAATACGTTTGTGGTTCATTTCTTCATCCGTTGGATAGGAATAGCCGTTTTCTGTCATATTATCTACCGCTCTTTGTTGAGGCATATTCTCAGAATAAGTAATGCCAAGCATGTTCAACAAATTATATACGATTGTAACCTGCAATGAGCTATAGTCATATTTTACAAGTTGCATAAATTCATCTATTCCGCTTAGTCTAAAGTAATCTGAAAAAGTGATAATTACAGAATTTAATGTATTGCTTACAGCGTTTAAAAGACTGTTAAAATTATTATCCTCACTTGTATCAATATCAACAATTACATTCTTTGTAATACAATCACCCCCTAATACCTTTAACAAATTACATAGCTAGCTTTAGTATGTGCTTTGACAATTTCAAAATGATTTATAAAATCTCATTCTTTCATTGTTTTAATTTCTAAGATTTTGCTATATAAATCAGGATTGTCTAATACTACTATTTTTAATTTATTTACGACTCTTGTAACTATTTGATACAACATTCCACGTGCACTATAATAGCTTCCACGAGCACGCAACTTATCTTCTTCATCATACTTAAAGTTTTTGTCCATTACAAAAACAACCTTATCAAACTCTTGTCCTATGACATCGTGTGCAGTTGATGAACAGATTCTCGAAAGATATGATAGAAGATTTGCTTCATACTGAGAAGTGGTATATGTTATCGCTTTCCAACCTCTTTTGGTTTCTAAATAATCAATATATTCTTTTACATCATCCACAGAATCAAAATAATCTACAGAAATTGCCCTGTAATCCAAATATGTATTGCTCCTACCTATATTTAAAAGGTTAGTAATAAAAGAAGCCATTTCACGATTGGTACGTATTTTGCCTTTTAATTCCTTCTTTGTTGATGGAATACTATCAAAATTTTGATTAACGTATTCAAATAAATCTAAAGTTTCACCTTTACTAAGAAATTGTTTTTTATCGTAACAGAAAACAACAGGAATATTTAATTCTATTGCTCTATTTATTATTGCATTTAATTGCCAAACTCTTACACGTTGAGTTTCATCAAATAGAATAACTTTAAGCTTATCGTGTACTAATTCTTTGCTTGATGCTTCATTCACATCAGCGATACTGTGTATATTCCATTTATGCTTAGTATTCAACTGAAAGTGACCTTCGTTAAGTTTTCCACAGTGGAAAATTAGTGCGGTGTTTTGCCCGTGTTCAGAATAAATAGATTTTGCAATATCATATAGCATAAGTGTTTTACCTGTACCTGCATTGGCAGACACACAGAAAAATTCAATTTTTTGCTTATCTATAACCTTTAATATTTCTTTTTTTATCGCTTGTTGATTATCAGTTAAAAAGTACTCATCATTAATAAATTTCTCGGTATTATTGAAAGGCGAAATCAAATAGTTGCTTGGCACAAATAAATCATCCGGATTCAGTTTGTAGTCAATCACCTGTAAGGATAACTCATTAATTAGCTCTTTTACATCAACCAAATTACACTGATTAGATTCAATATCATATTTATAAATACCATCATTTTCAACAAATGTATATATAGATACTTTTTTACCTAAAAACTTTAGATAATAATGATTTTTATACATTTGGTCGGTGATTTTTTTGATTTTTTTATCTTCCTCTAAAGGACTTTTTAACTCTATATCAATAACCAAATCCTTGCTAAATCTAAGCAAATCGAACTCTTTGCTTATTTGCTTTATGGTATAACCTATGTAGTATCCATCAAACAATTCAAATTCGCAATTTTCATTTTTTAAAAGTTCGTAAAACTTAGAAAGCGTTTGAGCCTCAACCGTCTTTAGAGTAAAGTATTTAGAAACTTTTTCACTTGTTTCAATAGTTTTGTTATCAAATGCTATACGGCTTTGATATGCTGAAATTATATTAGTAGGAAACATCTTTAAACTCCTGTTTTCTTAAGATTGCTATATAGAACATATCATATTGTGGATAACTTTATTTTTCAGTTTATAACCTATAGGGTTTAACTGCTTACATTGAGCATCTAAGTGCATGGCTTCGTTATATATTATACTTAACAAAAAATGTACTTCGGGCACGTTAGCACCTTTTTCTTTAGCGAATGCAAGTTTTTGTGTTGTTTTAAAAATTCCAACAAAAGTGTTTTTGTCGTCCTCTGACAGTTGTGAATACGCTTTTTCTTCAACTGATAATCGCAGTCCACAACAAACTAATGCCAAGTCATAACTTCTTCTATTGATGTAGTTGTCTAGTTCCTCCGCTGCTTTTGTTCTAAACCCTTCTGGTGTTTGAATGGCTTCTTCTACACCAATAGATGCTAAATATTGTACCGCTCCGGTATTATTTTCAACCGAATAATGTAAGTAATTAGATGCAACTATGTCATGTATAACTATATTATTCTTTCTACAATTAGGTCTGTCTTTTATCAGATTGTTAATTTTATACTTATTGGTAATTTGTTGCACCGAATCCAAATACACAACATTTTTTGTAGAAAAGCTGTAAGTCCCAAAAAACATAGGGTCAAGATGGGTTAATATAATGGGAAATAAATTCCTATTAGCCTTCGAAAAGCTTTCAATAAATTTAGTCAGAAAATATTGTGCAGATATTAAATTTGCATCATCTAAATAATCGAAAATTTCATCTATAATTAATATTGAGTTTTCTTTGCTCAATTTGCTCTTTACTTCAAATAATTTTCCAATAAAGCACAAAATATCTCTTTCACCATTTGAAATCTGATTGGCTTTAGGAAAGTCTATAATAAATTTTCCGTCTTTCTTTTTTGCCTCAATGTTTTTCCATGTACAGTTAAAGAAACTCATCATTTCGTTAATTTCGTGTTTGTCTTTCAAAAAAGAATTATATTTTTTTATTGCAAGTAAATTAGTTTTGTTTAAAGAATATAATTCTTTTAATTGAATTATATTAGCAATAATTTCAATATTTGTAAGACCTTCAAAATGGTATGAAATCTTTTCTTTAATAGTATTAACAGCAGGAATTTCCCAAATGTTATTTAAATTCATAGAAAGGCTGGCAATATCTGTTTTTGTACCATTATGAGCATTTAAATCATTTATGAATCCAGCAAGAACAGTGTTATTACGCACTTGACACAATTTTTCAAAATCTTGTTTTAAAGTAATAAAATCGGAAACAAACCTATTATTTGATTTGCACTCGGACAGATTTATTAATAATTTACCTGTTGAACTACCCAAACGAGATTTTATTGCTGTAAATCTATAAGATAACTCTTTTGTTGCAGGAATAGTGTTATAAAGAACTATTGGTTCAACAGTGAGTAAGGGAGTGGTTGCAGTAAATCCTCCTATTCTTCGGTTGGATGCCTTGGGTTTAACTCTACTATTGATAACAGCAATGCTGAATTTGGGACTTATTGTATTAGAGTTGTTGCTAGCAATATATTCATTTCCTTCGTCATCTGTAATTGTAATAGAAGGGATTTTTGTTGTATCATTTTGGTATGCATTTTCTTCTTCAACAACCAACGCTGTTGATGTTAATGAGTTGAAAGCAGTTGCAATAGAAGTTTTACCAAATCCATTAGGTGCAACAAAAATGCTTGGCTTGTTTGGATACAAATCCATAGTAAACTCTTTGGTTCTTATTCCTCTTATATGTTCTATTTTGATTTTTTTGATTATCAATGTATTCCACCTGCATATTATATGATATTTGTATTATGTCATATTATACCATATTTCTACAGATAATTCAATTTGCATTATGCCGAAAATTCCTTTGCCCATTTGTAGAAAACATTTTTATTCACCCCAAGCATTTTCATAGCCTGTCGGGCTGTGATTTTTTTATTGTTCCAAAGAGAAAAAACATCATCCCAATTTTCTGGTTTTTCTGTTGCCTTACGACCCAGATGCCTGTTTTCTTTCTTCGCCGCTTCTATGCCACCTCTTTGTCTTTCTTTTATAGTTTCTCGTTCTTGTTGTGCAATAGTACCGAGAACCTCAATCAAGATATTATTAACCATTTCAAAAACCCATTCTTGTCCTTTGGGTAAATCCATCATTGTTGTCGGTAAGTCTATGATTTTTAATCTTATGCCGTTATCCTTAAAATATTGAAGCTCGTTTTTTATATCAGATTTATTTCTTGAAAGACGGTCAATGGATTTTACAATCAAAGTATCGCCACTGCGGAGCATTGTTGTTTTTAATGCCTGATACCCTGTTCTTTCAAAATTCTTACCGCTTTCTTTATCGCAAATTATTTCTCTATCCGTTGCACCAAGATTTTTAAATGCTTCAATTTGTCGGGCAAGGTTTTGTTCCTTTGAGCTTACTCGTGCATAATAATATATTCTGTTATCCATAAAATTCCTCCATAAGAAAAGTGTCCTGAAAGGTCAACGAGTTTAAGGATATATCCCGAAACTGATTTTAAACCTTTAAGGACACAAAATCGGCTTAATTTATATTGTTTTTTCACTATCCCTAAAGGTACACCTTTAAGGACATAAAATCCGACAGGCATTTCGCCTGTCGGATATAAGTTTATAATAAAATTATTTAAAACAAGTAAACCAGAACTTTTTGTTTTTATATTTATTGTAAAGTTCTTGGCATCTCTGGTACATCTTTTCTTGTTCTATGTAGGGATTATCACAGTTTTTTGTTTTGATAATATTTTCTACCACATCTAATACAGATTTACACCCATTTGCAATTAGTTTATCGCCGTATGAATAAATCCATTCAATTTCACCATTTTTGATTTTTGACGGCAGAGATTTTTTGAGCTTTTTATAATAAAATTTATCATATTCCTCAATAATCACTTCTTTGTATATTGTCTTTTGCTCAAACATATCTTTTAAAACCTTTCTGCTTGGGAGATATTTAACTCCTTTAGCCCATTCATGAAATTCGTCAGGTAACTTATCCGATTTCATCTGATGCTTTTCAAAACGATACTGGCCTTTTCGGATGACTTCCATAAGGTCAAAGGCTTCCTTTTCGTCAAAGCCATTAGCCATTAAATAGTCATAGCAGTCCTCTCGAAAAGATATACCATCAAATGACGAATCGTCTTCGGATAGCAATTTTCCCAACTTAATATATGCTTCTTCACCATTTTGGCAATCTTTGATTGTTTGTTTAACAGCATCGGTATCAATCCAATTCATAATCTGAAAAACATTAAATTCAGTTCCTGATGACTTTTTTAATTGATTATCAAGAAATGTTATAACTTCCGCTCTTCCTATCATGGTAATCACTCCTTTAATAAACAACACCGTCGTTTGATTCACCATATAAGAGTGCTTCTAAAACGGGTTGTGTCAAATATTTTCCTTCAGCAACATTTTTTATGACAGCACTGAACTTCTCAGCCAATCTTTTTACTGCATTAAAACTGTCTTCTATCATTTCGAAAGAAGGTATAATATCATAAGAAAAGATATGGGAACGACATTCCATACCATTTATTTCGGCATTATAAATAAACTGTGCATTTTCAATGTTAAGATTTATTTTGTTTAACATCTTAAAGAATTCACCTTTGTCAGACAGCTCATCCTCAAAAAATAAAAAGGTATAAAAGAGCATATTAGAATCATCAATAGTAATTAAAATTTCATGATTGTGCACGGGGCTGTCTTCTTTTATACACATAACTTCAAATGTATCGCGATCTTCTATGAATTGATAATCCCACTTGGTTTCTTCCAAAAAATGTTGCACTACTTCTTTTGATTCATTAAACATCTCTATCCGCCTCCATATACCTTTTAAAAATCTCTCTTGGCGTTCCTTTTCCGGCTATAACATCCAAAAGACCTTCTCCAAAATCTTCAAGGCAGGATATAATTGCGACAAAGCACTCACGAATCTGTTTTATGTTCGGAACCATTCCTCGACAGTTCAAAACACATGAACACATAACTATGTCATCATATACCGACATATGGGAACCAATGGTTTCAACGTTTACCATATTAATATACTCCGATACGTCTGTTGTTTTAGTTTCATCAACAGTAACATCTTCCGGAATTGCGGATATTGTATATCCATTTTTGTCGACATGGATTATAAAACATACATTTTTGAGTTTATCATTAATTGTTGTATCACAACGGAAAGCATCCTCTTTAAATGTATACTCTGCTTCTATAGAAGCAAGAAATTCTTTCATTGTTTCAACTAGTTCAGTTGAACGCATAATTATCACCTAATTCCTTTTTATATAATGTTTTAAACTCCACAAATTTTTCTTGACGCTTGTCCATTTTCTATCTGACCACCAATAAAGCAGGAAGAAAAACAAAATAAACAGGCATATAGCGATAGCGACTACATTAATTATCAACATAATCACGTTCTGTATAAAAGGGTCAGAAATGCATATCGCAGCATTGCATAATAACATTCTTACAAGTAACGTTATGCCAACACCTATTAAGTCAAGAAACAGATAAAACATAACCTTTTTATTCATTTGATTTTTCCTCTGAGCCCTGAGCTTGTTCTTTTTTGATGGTGCGCAGTTCTTGGGATGCTTCGCCGATTATCTTTTGTGCTTGTAAATTTGTATATACGTTATCTGATATTGCCGTGCTCGCCATACATCTTCCAATCTTTTCTTTCAGCTTTGCTTCTCTTTTATTCATTTCAACACCACCTAAAAATCATTGTTCATCAGTGTTATTATCAGTAGCCTTCTTACTAAGTTTTTGTCGCATTATACTTTCTTCATAAAAATTGCCAGTATCCCTCATGCGTTGCTTTAACTTGTCTTCGTCCCAGTCGTCAATGCCTTGTTTGTTCAATCTTTCTTGTGCCGAGTCATATTCTGATTGCATATTTTCCAAAGTGCGATAACCGGACTTTGCTGCCTGAACAAAAACTTTGCCAAGTACGTTTCCAAAGTCTTTTAATTTTTTCGGTATTGCCATATGTTTTCTCCTTTAAAACAGCTATAAAAAGGGACTGTAAAAAAATTCCCTAAAACAGACAAAGATCTCAAACGTTGAGGTCTTTGTTTTGTTTTGGGGAAATTCCTTGATTTTTGGGTATAAGAAATAAAGCTCCTTGTTTTTGAGCTGATTTTTGATATTTTGT
>JAZONV010000033.1:0-1828 GCA_045654685.1 Clostridia bacterium
TCCTTAAGCTGCTGAAGTGACAGATGTGGGCATCCCACAAAACAAAGCTTTGGCGCTGCATCAGGATTTTTCCATACTACGGGATAACTTTTTTGAACTCTTTCGAGTTCAGCATCATCTATGATATATTCCTTTGCGCCCTCTGCAATTAGTTTTTCACCGAGTTCTACGGCTTCGGGTGTGAGATTTTCAATATGATAAAGACCAACCGCACCGTTTGAGGCGGTTGCCGCACCAAAGTCTTTGAGATATGATGTTGCAGAATCGTTAAGATTGGTTCCTATCCATTTGTCAAGTCCGACAACATACGGAACATCTTCCATAACCTTCATACCGATAGCAGAGCCTAAAAGCTGTGCTTCGGGTTTCTTTGTTGTTTTAACTATGACTTTCCAGGTTGCTTTTCTTCCTTCATCAGTAAGAAGTCCGAAATAAGGTACATAACCTACGATTGAACCCATTATATCGATAATTCCTGAATTACGATTACATCTTGCACCAAGAACAGAGTTTGCATAAACAACCGCACTTGATTCCGCCCAGGAAAGCACCTCGCCTTTTTGAGGTTTATTGCCAACCTCATCCATATAGCAAGTACAGGTAAAAGCGTCGTCATTCACAAGACCGAGTTCATGAAGTTGCTTTTCGTAAAAGTCCTGCTTTGTGTACATAAACTTATTGAATACTAAGTTTTGCAAAAAGTTCGCAGGAACATTTTTATCATGGGGTCTTGGATCAACTGAGAATTTTTGCTCGGAACATACACCTGCATCAAGAAGTTTTTGCATAAGGTCATATACAGGTGCCATAACCTTAAGACCGAATGATGTTACTAAATGATTATATTTTGATGTGATAGGCACAAGTTTTTCGGCCTCAAAGGCATCACCATACATAACAAGTGTTTTCATTACTTTTGCAAGGGTTTCACCTTTTTCACCATCAAGAATTGCTTGTTGTTCTTTGGTAAGTATCATTTTTAATCCACCCTTATATCTTCATACATACATCCCATGTACCCCAAATAACCGTGCGTAAGTTACCAACTTTTGAGGCATCACCGATAATATGAATTTTACCACCCTTTTTAGCTATGGGTGTAGGATTATAGCCTACTGATAAAACTACAGAATCGGCGCTTATTTTAAATTCTTTTCCTTTTTTATCCTTAACAGTTACGCCGTCTTGCGCAATTTCAGATTCTGCCGTTTCAAGATGAACGGGAACATTGTTTGTTTTAAAGAAATCACGAAGATAACTTGTATTAGCAAGGCATACACCTTTTGTTGTAATAAGATCATCCTGCATTTCAATAATTGTTGGTTTTTTGCCTTTCAGATAAAGGTCGTATGCTATTTCACATCCGGTAAGACCACCACCGATTACCGTAACATTTTCACCAACATCTTTCTTTCCAAGAAGATAATCTATCGCTTCAATGGCCTTGTCTGCACCTTTTACGGGGATGTTTTTCGCTTTTGCACCGGTTGCTATAATAATTTCATCGGCACCAAGAGATTTAATGTCTGTAATTTCAGTATTCATCTTAACTGTAATGGGATGCTTTTTAAGTTCTCTTATGTACCATGCAATAAGCGCTCTGTCTTTTTCCTTAAATGAAGGAGCAGATGCGGCAATAAATACACCGCCAAGCTTATCACTCTTTTCATAAAGAGTAACTTTATGCCCTCTTTTTGAAAGCAATATTGCGGCTTCCATACCACCTATGCCACCGCCGATTACTGCAACATTTTTTGATTTCTTTGCTTTTTTGATATTATATTTCTTTGACTGCATTGTTTCGGGATTTAATGCACATCGTGAAAGC
>JAZONV010000034.1:0-65417 GCA_045654685.1 Clostridia bacterium
AAGAAAAATGGCAGTCGGATTTTTACACAGGGGAAATAGAGGACAAGGTTGTTTCGTTCAGCAAAGGCATAAAGACCTTGGTATACAATCCGCAAAATCCACCTTCATTCAATCCTGAAGGAGTATGGATGAAAGAACAGAATAAAAGAAATGATGTTATAAGTATATATACGCAAGCACAGGAAAAGGATGTGTTTGTAAAAGGGAAAATGAAGGCAAGGCTGACTGTTTCGTCAAATTGTTGCGATACTTCGTTTTATATGATGATAGGCATACATACTGAGCAGGGTGATTATGCATTAAGACATGATATAACATCGGTGTGCTATCAAAGGGAAAACTACGTAGAAAATGAAAAGATTGTGCTGGAGTTCACCTTTGATGAATATGCTTTTGCAATAAAAAAAGGACAGTTTTTAAGAGTTGATATTGCTCCGACAGATAAAAACACCTATGTGTGTCATACCAACAAAAAGGGTCAATACAGCTGTATAGAAGATTGCCAAACGGCATACAATAAGGTTTTTTTGGAGGAATCTTGTTTGATTTTACCGGTGGAAAAGTAACTTTTGGTCTTGACTTGACATGAACTTAATGGATATGTCGAATATTGTCGAAAGGAGACATAAGATGAAATTAGTTGTAAAATCGGATACATATGGAGTAGGATTCGCTATAACAATAACAATTATTGCTGATTTTTTACTTATCTTCTTTGGAATAAAAGATAACACTTTACTCGGATCTGGAATAACAGCATTGGTAATAACATTGTTTATCGCCATATGTTTTATTATATCAGTAAATGAGAAATTGATTATTGATGGGAATAAATTATGTTATAAATCAATTAGAAAGAAATTTTATGATATTAGTGATGTTAGCGGACTGCTTGTTGTAAAAGCACAAGTAGCGATCGGAAAAACACTTTCAGGTTGGGATTTGAAAAACAAGTATGTTATTGCGTATCTTAAGGACAAAAATTTCGAGTATAAGAGCCATTATGGAAGTATTGATTTATGGAAATACCATAGGAAACACATTCTTTTTACTACTGTCTATGATGAACAAGTAATAGAATATTTCAAGTTAAAAGGAATTTCTGTTACAGGTGAAATACAATGATTTTTTTGTCTTAACTTGGAACGAACTACCATTAGAATAGGTTTGCATCTAAACCTTATGTGTCGCAATTTGTCGCAATACGAGAAGGCTGTCGAATGTTTTCAAACGAGGCACATCGTATGACAAAATGCAATTTAGAAAAATAACAAAACCCCTCCTAAAAAAGAAGGGGCGTGTATAAACCTTTTTATGATACTGGATTTACGCCTAAAGCAAGCGCAATATAGAAGATCACGACTGTGATAATCGTATAAATCATCATGGGGATAGCGTTGATTTTAATCAGTTTGCCTTCACGTCCGGTTGTACCGATTGTGGCACTTGCGGCAACGGCATTGTTGATACAAACCATGTTACCCACCGCAGCCCCTACACACTGCATTGAGATAATGAGTACGGGAGGAATACCTAAAACTGATGCGGTGTTATATTGAAGATTTGTAAACAGATTCATAGATACGGTGCAAGAGCCAGAAACGAAGGCTCCTAAAACTCCTATAAATGGCGAGATGAATACGAAAAGATTTTTTCCTACCATCGCAAGAGCGGATGCCATTTCATCAAGCATGCTTGCGCCACCGACTACTTTGTATTTCATAACTTCAACAAGGGCAAGACCGAAAAGCAGAGCAAGAGCTGCACCGGACACTTGCTTTACAGTGTCCACCCATGAACGCTTTATCATTTCCCAGTTCATTTTGTGAATTACATTTGTAATAAGAGAAACAAGTATGAAGAAGGTTCCGGGTAAATATGCCCATTTGAGGCTCCAGTCAAGATTTTCATGGCCGAGAAGGTTTTGGATTTTAAGAACGAAGGGCGCGCCCGATGTAAGCAAAGATTTAAGACCAAGCTGTGGAATACGGGTTATCACTAAAATCACTGCAATTAACAAATATGGTACCCATGCACGGATAAGACTCATTTTTGATTCCTTGATGGGTGTTACCTCGCTTGTGGCAAGCCATTGTTTATCCCATTCCTCAGGGCTATCAAAATCCCATGTGGTTTTGGGCACCAAAAAACCCTTCTTTGCCGCTAGAACTGTTGCGGCCATTGAAATTAACGAAGCTATTAAAGAAGCAAATTCATAACCTATAACAAGGGAAGTAATCAGAAGGGGAATGGAGAAGGATAGACCTGTAAAGAGCGCGAATGGTGTGGCTTTAAGTGCAGGTTTAAATGACTTTTCCTTAGTAAATACCCTCGTTGTGATAAGCAATACGATAAGGGGAAGAAACGTACTTACAATTGCGTGAGGCAGGGCAGTCCAAAAGGAAAACTGAGAAATAAAAGCGGTGTTTTCCGTCATTCCCAAAGCACTTAGTGCTGCGGTAACGGGCGTACCGACTGCGCCGAAGGAAACAGCAGAAGAGTCAAAAATCAGTGTAATCATAGCCGCGGCCATAGGCGGAAAACCAAGGCAGACAAGTAAGGGACCGGCCAGTGCTGCCGGAGTACCAAAGCCTGCAGCGGCTTCGATAAAGGAACAAAAAGAAAAACCTATAATACAGGCCTGCACGCGCTTGTCGGGGCAGATGTTCATAAAGCCACGGTTTATGGCAGAGGTGGCACCGGAGGATTTTAATGTGTTCATGACTAAGATGGCACCTGCGATAATGATAAGCACATCCAAAGAACTGAGAAAACCGTAAAGAGAACTTGCAATAAGTGCCTTGAAATCATTGTTCCAGAACACAAGGCTAAATATTATAGCCATTATCCAGGAAAACAGAAGACATCGTTTTGCAGGCCAGTTAAATACCAGCATTAGTATCAATGTGGTGAGAATGGGGATAAAAGCAAGTGTCGCTAACATGAAACCTCTCCTTTGTATAACGTAAAATATAAGAATATTTTATCAAATATAACAGGAATTGTCAAATATAACAGGAATTGTCAAGGAAAAACGAAAAAGATTGAGGCGTTATCTCGGAGTTAGATAAAAACTATGAAAAGCATAACCTAAAAAACTTGCAAGTGAATGAGGAATATAATATTATAGTTGTGAGGTTCGTTAAAATACGCTGCATCTAAACCTTATGTGTCGCAATTGCTAAAAAAGACTGTCATCTAGTTTATACAGTCTTTATAGGCTTGGCGGCAAAATATGCTAATGAAAATAATATGATTGCAACTTGCGGCAGTGATTTTCACCATTGCGGTCAAGAATGTCTGAGTGGGATTCTGACTAAAAGACCGCTGAAAAATTCTTATGATGTGGCAGGTGTGTTAAAAAATGGAGATTATAAAATGACTATCGCCAATTATATAGTTAGTATATGATTCTCTTATTCTAACTTGACTTGATCCATTGCGTTGCATAGCAACGCATTGATATGAATTCTGACAAATTCTCGATATGTGCTAAAGCACTCGATATGCCTGACGGCTCGATATATTGCCTTGTGGCAATGAGAATTCATATCATATCGAGTTTGAACGAAGCGAAAATATATCGGTTTTACGAAAGTAAAAATATCGAGTAAACTTTTAGTTTGCATATTGACAAAAAGGTTTGCATCTAACCCTTATGTGTCGCAATATAGATATGTCGAAAAATAACAAAAAGGAGAATTTTAAAAATGGAAAAAATTATGAATTATGAGAATTTGAGAAGTTTTTCTTATGTAAATGATACTATCTGTAAAAAGCCTATTAAAGGAATTGTTATTTATTTTTTTTGGTTTGGGTGGAATGACAATGCATGATAATGATTTTACGGAAGGGGAGTTTTATGCTGAAAAAGGAATTTTGTATGTAGTACCATACAACAATCCTTGGGCCTGGATGAATAACCAAGCTGTAAAATACACCGACGAAATTATTGATGTGTTGATTGAAAAATATGCTTTGGATGAAAATATTCCTATTGTATCAACAGGATTAAGTATGGGTGGCCAGTCTGCGCTTGTTTATACTTCAAAAGCTAAACGCATACCCGTGGCTTGTGTGGCAAACTGTCCTGTGTGCGATGTTGTATATCACTTTACTGAAAGAAAAGATTTACCAAGAACATTATACAGCTCGTTATTTAATGAAGCCGGAACACTTGAAGATGCTCTTAAAGGCATATCACCGTTGCATCTTATTGACAAAATGCCAAAAGTGAAATATCATATTTTTCATTGCGATGAAGATATGGCTGTCAATATTGATGCACATTCAAAAAAATTAATTGCAGAATTTGATAAAAGACAGTACGATTTCACTTTTGATGTTATAGAAGAAAGAGGTCATTGCGATTTGACTTTGGATATGAAAAGAAAATTTGCAGAATATGTAATTAATGCGATTGGGAGATAATTTTTATTTCTAACACGAACTATCACTATAAGGGACTTGCATCTAAACCGTCTGTCCCGCATATGCGGCTTGATGACAAGCCGCAACTAAGTTTGCCTTACGGCAAGTGAAGTTATCTTTGATAGTGAAGTTTACAACGCATATGAAGTTCTGCCTGACGGCAGAGTGGCAAACTTAACTTCACTTTTGTATTAGCAAAAACTTCACTGCGTAAGCAACTTCACTTTGAACTTTAGTTCAAAACTTCACCAAAATGATTTACATCTAAACCGTCTGTCTCTCATATAAAAGATGCCGAAAATATAAATTAAGAATTTGATGGGGATATTATGAAAAAATCATCATTTTTTGAAAATGCAAAATTACTTTATGATAAATTTGAAATTATCCCGTTAATATATGGTTCTTTGGGACTTGAATATATAACCAATGAAGATCTGAATTCTGATGACATAGATATTCTGATACCTGAGATTTATATAAACGAGAGATGGAATGAATTTAAGTGTGTTTTGGAGGACGAAGGTTATATTGTATTTGATGAACGTGAACACACATTTCAAAAAAACGGTATTTACTACTCTTATGCATCTATCGAAGAATTAGAGTCATTTGCAGGAATAACCTTATCAGAAATTGAGCAACAGGACATTGACGGATTTCGGTTCAAAGTGCTTTCATTAGAACAATATCTAAAAGTTTATACTGCATCTTCAAAAGATGGATACAGGATAAATGTCCGCCAAAAGAAGGATACCGATAAAATTTTGTTTATTCAAAAACACTTAAGATGACAATCAAAATTTGTCCAAACAGGACATAAACTATGCGCTTGACATCAATGCAACCAAGTTTGTCTTGCGCCATAGGGTCAGTTTAAACCATGAAAGGATAGAATTTATGAATAAAAAAATATACATACCTATACTTGTGACATTTGCCTGCCTGATCATGGGGATTGTTGATGCTATTATTCAACCGGGTTATGTGGTTAAATCTGCAATAAAAATGATTTTGTTTCTGTTAATACCTGTTGTTTACGGAGTATTCAATAAGGAGTGCAGGATAAAAACATTGATTAAACCTACCCCAAAGGGGTTTTTCCTTGCTTTTGCTTTAGGCATCGCAGTATACACAGTTATTCTTGGTGCATATTTCATATTCAGAAATATATTTGATTTTTCAGCATTGGTTGGTAGTCTGAATGAAAGCACAGGCGTGAACAAATCGAATTTTATATGGGTTGCAATCTATATTTCCTTTGTCAATTCATTTCTCGAAGAGTTTTTCTTTCGCGGATATGCTTTTTTGGTGATGAAAACATTTTTCAAAAAGTGGTTTGCATATGTATTCAGCAGTATTGCATTTTCACTTTATCACATAGCCATGATGATTGGTTGGTTTGGATTGCCGGTAGTTTTAATTTCACTTTTTGGACTTTTTGTGGGCGGAATGATTTTTAACAAGTTTGACGAAAAATGTGGAAATATATATCTTTCCTGGCTTGTTCATATGTGTGCTAATTTTGCAACAAATACAATAGGATTTTTATTATTTGCAGTTGGCTGAAAATCTGAACTTATAAAGAACAAAGAGAGGACTTACAAATGAAATCAACAAAACTTACTAAAGACTTTACAAACGGAAACATAGCCAGACAACTGTTTTTCCTCATGATACCCTTCATGCTTTCAAATGCACTGCAGGTTTTGTATTCAACAATTGACATGATAATTGTAGGAAAATACGTTGGCACATCAGGATTATCTGCAGTTTCTCAGTCCAGTTTAATACTGAATTTTGCAACAATGGTATGTCTCGGATTTGCAAATGGCGGTCAGGTTCTGATTGCACAGGCAATAGGGGCAGACAAGAAAAAAGAAACCAATAATATCATAGGAACATTGTTCACGGTAATCCTTGTGATGGGACTCATTTTTTCAGTTGTTATTGTTCTTTCAAAAAGCCTTGTAATAAAGCTTATGAATACACCTCCCGAATCTGTTGCAATGTCCGATGACTATCTTCTGATTTGCGGATTGGGCATGGTGTTTACTGCCGGATACAACATGGTATCGGCAATTTTGAGAGGTATGGGAGATTCAAAAAGGCCTTTGCTTTTTATTGCCATTGCATCGGTTGTAAACCTTGTGCTTGATATCTTATTCACCGGAATATGGGGCTGGGGCGTTGCAGGTGCCGCATGGGCAACAATCATCGGTCAGGCGGTTTCATTCCTTTTTTCCATTTATTATCTCTACAAAAACAAAGAAGATTTCGGCTTTGATTTTAAACTTTCAAGTTTTAACCCCGTTAAAAAATATGTAAAAATGATACTCGGACTTGGCACACCAATGGCAATTCAATCGGGATTTATTAATATTTCCATGCTCTATGTAAATTCCATGATAAACTCTCTCGGTGTTGTGGAATCTGCAACCTTTGGTGTGGGTGTCAGAATTGATGATATTATGAACAAAATTTCAATGGGCATTCAATATGCGGCTCTCCCAATGATAAGTCAGAACATTGCCGCAAAGAAAGTGAAACGTGCAGAAAATGTTGTTCATTGGGCGTGGATTTTCTCTGCTTTATTTACAGTTGTTTTTCTCACGTTGTATTTGTGCTTTGGAAAAGAACTTTTTATGATGTTTTCTGATGATGCAAAAGTCCATGCACTTTCAGGCACGTTTATAAAGGCAATTATATGGATGTTTATTCCCTTTGCCATAATGCGCGGAACAGGTGCTTTTGTTCAGGGAATAGGAAATGTGAAATTCGGTATGATGCTTTCCATTCTTGACGGTGTGGCACTCAGAATCGGATTCAGTTGGTTTTTCGGAATTTTCTTAAAGTTTGGGTTCTTCGGATTTGTCCTCGGATATGCACTTGCCCCCTATGGCTATGCAATTCCGTCTCTCATATATTTCCTGAGCGGAATATGGAAAAAACGCCGTGTTTTGGCGGATGATATTTGATAATATGAGATTTACTAAAAGGTAAAAATATGAACTTCGAAAATTTGAAAAGATTTACATATGTAAATGATACAATATGCAAAAAGCCTATTAAGTGTGTTGCAGAAATGTACAGCATCTAAACCGTCTGTGCCGCATATAAAGACTGTGAAAAAAAGTCGAAAGGTGATGAGTAAAATGTATAAATATGAAACGCATTTGCACACATATCCTGTAAGTAAATGCGGCAAAGCAAACGTTTATGAAAACATAGATTTTTATAAGCATAACGGATATGATGGTATTTTTATCACAAACCATTTTTTAGATGGCAATATTAATATAGATTCAACATCTTCTTATGAAGAAAAAATTGAATTTTACTTTTCGGATTATGAAGAAGGGGTAAAATATGGGAAGTCCATAGGATTTAAAGTTTTCTCCGGAGTTGAACTGTCTTATAAAGGAACTGATTTTTTGGTATATGGTCTTACCAAGGAATGGTATTTAAAAAATCCGCAGATTATGAATATGAAAAAGAGTGAAGAACTTGAATATTTAATGGAGAGTGGTGCTTTGGTAATACAGGCACACCCGTATAGAGAGGCATCTTATATTAATCATATTCGATTGTTTCCAAGATGTGTGCATGGAGTAGAAGTAATCAATTCATCGAGAACAGATTTTGAAAATAATATGGCGAAAATTTATGCGAAGAATTATGGATTGTTAGAATTTGCAGGTTCGGATAATCATTGTGCAAGTGAACGTAAGTTTTTGGCAGGTATGTGTTCTGAAACTCCAATTTTGGACGAACAAGACTTTGTTGAGCGTGTAAAAGACAGGGAAATGAGTGTTTTTAAACTGAATCTTAAATAAGATATACTCTATCAGAATATAAAAATTTTGTTCCTTATTTAATGCAAACTACTACTGAATAATATTGGCATCTTGATTATACAGTCTTTATATAATTGTGTTGAAAAGAGTGAAAAGAAAAGAGGAATTAAAATGGCAGAATAATGTATTCAACGAGTATATAGAAGATAAAGCAATTTTTCAAGAAATATAGAAAGTTGGATGTAAATAATGAAATTTATACATTTATCAGATCTTCATATCGGAAAAAGAGTGAACGAATACTCAATGCTTGAAGATCAGGAATATATATTAAATAAAATAATAAACATCATAGATGAGCAAAATCCTGACGGCGTGATTATAGCAGGAGATGTGTATGATAAATCAGTTCCTTCTGCTGATGCTGTGGCACTTTTTGATGACTTTTTAGTGAGTTTATCAAAGAGAAATCTCCATGTTTTTGTAATTAGCGGTAATCATGATTCCCCTGAACGAATTGCATTTGGCGGCAGACTTATGGAAGCGAGCAAAATATATATGTCACCTGTGTATGATGGGGAGTTAAGCCCTGTAACATTGGAAGATAAATATGGCAAAATCAACATATGGATGCTTCCGTTTGTAAAACCGGTTCATATCCGTAAATTCAACGAAGATGTAGAAATCAATTCATATACAGATGCCATGCGTGTTGCCATCGACAATCTTAATATAGATTCAAGCGAGCGTAATGTGATGATTACACATCAGTTTGTAACAGGTGCAGACAGAACAGAATCAGAAGAAATTTCTGTTGGTGGAACCGACAACGTTGATGTGTCTGTTTTTGAGGCATTTGATTATACTGCCCTTGGTCATATTCACAGACCGCAGAACTGCAAATCTGAAAAGGTGAGATATTCGGGCACACCGCTTAAATACTCCTTCTCGGAATCAAAAGATAATAAGAGTGTTACAGTAGTAGAGATAAAAGAAAAAGGTGTAATAGTTGTTGACACTATACCGCTGAAACCTATGCGTGATATGGTTGAGATAAAAGGTAAATATGATGAAATTATGCTTCGTGATTTCTATAAAGCTACAAGTTATCAGGAAGACTATGTTCATATCACACTTACAGACGAGGATGATATTCCCGATGCAATAGGAAAGCTTCGAACTGTTTATCGTAATCTTATGAAACTTGATTATGATAATCTTCGCACAAGAAATATGAATTCTATTGACGGTGCTGAAAATATTGAAAGAAAATCGCCCTATGAACATTTTTCGGAGTTTTATGAAAAACAGAACAATCAGCCCATGAGTGATACTCAAAGTGAGTTTATACAAAAACTGATTGAAGAAATATGGGAGGGAGAAATATGAGACCGAATAAACTTATAATGTCTGCTTTTGGACCGTATGCCGGGAAAGTAGAAGTTGAACTGGATAAACTTGGTCATAATGGTCTTTATCTCATAACCGGTGATACCGGTGCAGGGAAAACCACCATATTCGATGCAATTACATATGCTCTTTTTGGAGAAGCAAGTGGTCAAACAAGAGAAACTTCAATGTTTCGTTCAAAATATGCAGAACCTGAAACTCCTACCGAAGTGGAATTGTACTTTACTTGCAAAAGCAAGGAATATTATATAAAAAGAAACCCCGAATATAATCGTCCCAAATCAAGAGGAGAAGGATTAACATCAGAAAAAGCAAATGCGGAAATACATTTTCCTGACGGAAGAGTTATTACCAAAATGAAGGAAGTTAATAACGCCGTTGTTGAAATTATAGGCATCGACAGAAATCAGTTTACGCAGATTGCCATGATTGCACAGGGGGATTTTCTAAAATTGCTCTTGGCTTCTACAGACGAGCGAAAGAAAATATTTCAAAAGCTTTTTAAAACACAAAGCTACTATGTTCTTCAGGAAAAACTGAAATCAGAATCAGGAAAGCTCGGTCACGAATATGATGCTATCAAAAGCAGTATTGAACAATACATAAAAGGAATTGTGTGTGATGAAGAAAATACTTGCTTTACTGAAGTTTGTAATGCCAAAAACGGTGACTTAACTACCGAAGAAATTGTAGAACTTTTGGAAAGGCTTATAGAAAATGACGAGAATGTCGGGAGAATGATTGCAGAAGAAAAGGAAAAACTGCAAAAGAAACTGGATGAAATAAAAGTCCGTATTACAAAGGCGGAGGATATCCTTTCGGCAAAAACAGACCTTGAGAAAAATGAATCTGATTATGAATCAGAAACAGAAAAAGAAACTGACTTAAGCGAAAAACTCAAATTTCAGGAAGAAAAACTTCCAAAGGCCAAAGAGTTTACAGAAAAAGCTGCACAAATAAAAGCACTTTTGCCGGACTATGATGAGCTTTCCGAAAAGCAAAGCACTTTCAATAAAAACAAAACATTTATTGATAACAGTTTTGAAAACATATCAAAGACCGAAGCAAAAATCAAATCCCTGACGGACGAAATATCTGCACTTACACAAGAGAGTAAATCCCTTGAAAAAATCGGTGAAGAAAAGCTCAAACTCGAAATCGAGAAGAAAAAGCAAACAGAAGAAAAAGACAAAGCAGAAAAGCTTGATAAAGATATTGACGATATTTTTGAAACTGACAAAAAGGCTCAAAACGCAATAAGATTTTATTCTGAAAAAAGTGACTATGCAAAAGAATTGGATGCTGAACTAAAAGAAAAAACAAGAATTTATCTTGAAGCACAGGCAGGTATTTTAGCTGAAACTTTAGAAACTAATAAACCTTGTCCGGTATGCGGTTCAACCTTGCATCCCAAATTAGCAACAAAGCCCGTTGATGTACCTGACAAAGAAGAACTTGACAATCTTCAGGATAGGTCAAACAGCGCCAATGAAGCTGCAAATAATGCCAGAACAGAAGCCGGTAAGCTAAAATGGGCGTCGGATGAAAAGAAAGAAAGTGTAAAAAAAGACATTGCTTCACTTTTGGGTGATGTAGCATTTGATGATGCAAAGTCCGCTATTTCCGTGAGAGTGTCAGAAATAGAATCTCGCATAGCTGTGCTTAATGCAATGGGAAAAGATATTCAAGATAAATTTGAACGTAAAGAAGAAATAGATGAGCTTTTGCCTGAAAAGACTTCTGCTCTTGAACAAGAAAAAGAGAAATCAGCTCGAATCAAAGATGAAGTCAAAGCAAAAACAATTGAAAATGAAACATTAGAAAAACGCGTTGCAGAATTAAAGACAAAACTCACCTACGAAACAAAGGTTGAGGCAAGAAACCAAATAGAAATCTTGGACAAAGAAGCTGAAAACATCCAAAAAGCGTATGATGAGGCTCTGAAGGCGGTAAATGAAAACAAAGAAAAGCTTGCTTCTCTGAAATCCGCCAAAGAGGAAATCCTAAAGCGTATAGGCAGCGGTATCAATATTGACCTTGAAAAAGAGAAAGAAAACAAGAAGATACTTGAAGAAAAACATGCACAATTGGATGCAAAATCCAAAACTGTACATAGTCGCATAACATCAAATAACTTCTCTCTCCACAATATTTTGAAAAAACTTGATGAAATTAAGGCTGTTGAAGAAAAGTGGACATGGATGAAAGCACTTTCCAATACGGCAAACGGCAATTTGAGCGGAAAAGAAAAGGTTATGCTTGAAACCTATATTCAGATGACATATTTTGACAGAATCATAAACCGAGCAAATACGAGATTTATGGTTATGTCAGGCGGGCAATATGAATTGAAGCGAAGGAAAGAAGCCGAAAATAACCGCAGTCAAAGTGGTCTTGAACTTGACGTGATTGACCATTATAACGGAACAGAAAGAAGTGTAAAAACACTCTCCGGAGGCGAATCTTTCAAAGCATCGCTTTCTCTTGCTCTTGGGCTTTCGGACGAAATCCAGTCATCTGCAGGAGGTATCAGACTTGATACAATGTTTGTGGACGAGGGGTTTGGTTCTCTTGATGACGAATCGTTGGCACAGGCTATTAAGGCTCTTTCGTCGCTTGCTGAAGGCAATAGACTTGTCGGCATCATATCTCATGTGAACGAACTCAAAGATAAAATTGATAAACAAATAGTTGTTAAGAAAGATAAAACCGGTGGCAGCAACGTTACAATTATTTCGTAACTATCCGTTTTGTAGAATACGCGAAACTTTTTACGAAGGTTATACGTATGAATGATAAAACGCAGATGATTTGCCGATAAAAACATCTTCATATCGAGCATGAAAATCTGATATTATTGGAACTTCGGTGAAAATAGTAAGTTCTGATATTCACAGCTCACCTGTTTTGACACAATTTGTCACTAAAATAATTTTAGCTAATATTATTAATTTATAAAGGGAGAAAATTCTATGAATAACAACATAAAATCAAAATGGATGGAAGCCATCGGAACACCTGCTTATGAAATTCCTCATGAGCCAATAGAGTTAGTTAAGAAATATGAATATGAAGACTTCGATCTTGAGGTATATGTCCAGAGAAATGACCCCAAATCTTTTCAAAGGGTTATGATTGCATTTCCCAAAAATCTTACATCTGCTCTTCCTGCCATTGCCATCCCTTTCTATCACCCCGAGGCAATGCTGGGATTCGACCCTGTGACAGATGAACCTTTAGAAAATTTCAGCGACATAACAATGATGACGGACCTTGTAAAAAAAGGATATATAACCGCAACCGCAGATGCCTATTACATTACATACACAAGAAACATCTATGGTAAAGGCGACTTTGAGCGGTGGGGTGAAGCAGGAAAATATTTAAGACTTGACAATCCTGAATGGTCTGGCATAGGAAAACTTGTTTCTGACACAACTCTTCTGATTGATGCTCTCGATTCTGACCCGAGAGTTGATTCATCACGCATGGGAATTATAGGCCATTCTCTGGGTGGAAAAATGGCTTTCTATACCGGATGTCTCGACGAAAGGATAAAAGTTATTGCCGCAAGTGATTTTGGCATACGCTGGGATCAGTCAAACTGGGATGATATATGGTACTGGTATGACAAACTGGAGGAGCTGAAAGAAAATAATATGGATCACTCCCAGCTTCTCTCAATTTCATCAAAACCATTTTGCCTCATTGCAGGTCAGTATGATGATGACAGAAGTTTTGACATGATGAAAAAAGCCTGTGGATATGAACCAAATGATGAAAAACTTATGTTTATAAATCATGCTACAGGTCACAGACCACCTCAATGGGCTCTTAAAGAATCATATGATTTTCTTGAAAAATGGCTGTAAGAAACAAAAATCAAAAACGGGGTTTTAACAATGAATATTTTGAAAATAATTAACGAATTTAAAAAAGAATGTTCCTGCGGAAGAAAACATGAAACGGCTGTTAGAGATGTTTTAATAGAGTACGGAGCCGTTAAAAGAGTCGGCGAAATATTAAAGAAAAACAACTTTAGCCAAAACATTCTTCTTGTTGCAGATAAAAATACTCTGAAAGCATCGGACCCGATAGAGGAAAGTCTCAGGTCATTTAATGTAGAACATAAAATTTATGATAATCTTCGTGTGTCCACCATGAACGAAGTGGAAGAGATAGAAAATCTCATAGGCGGACGAGATATTTCGGTATTATCTGTGGGAACCGGTTCCATTAATGACACATGCCGTCTTGCCTGTGCAAGACAAGAGAAAAAACTTTGCATTTTTGCAACAGCACCATCCATGGATGGATTTGCTTCATATAGTGCTCCAATTGTTAAGGATGGTTTCAAATCTTCCTACCCCGCAAAAAGTCCCGAAGTTATTATTGCAGACACCAAAATTCTTGCATCTTCTCCAAATGAATTGAAATCCGCCGGGTTCGGTGACATGATAGCAAAATATGTAGGACTGGCAGATTGGCAGATTTCAACACTTCTCACCGGTGAATATTATTGTGAGAAAATTGCAGATCTTACCCGTGGTGCGGTGGATGAATTGATGGGAATGGCAGACCGAGTTTGTGTTGAAGACGAACATACGGCAGGGAAAATTTTTGAATCCCTTCTGAAGACGGGAATCGGCATGAGCTTTGCACAAAACTCACGTCCGGCAAGCGGAAGCGAGCATATCATTGCTCACCTCATGGAATGTGTGGAACTTCGTGACAACATTATTCCAAACTTTCATGGAGATGATGTTGGTGTATGTACACTTGAAATGTTGAAGCTCTACAATCACCTTGCAAAGTATGAGGAGATAGAAACGGCAAATGAAAAGGTTGACTGGGATGATGTGTATTCTTTCTATGGTGAAATGGCAGATGAAGTAAGAAAGCTCAACAGTCCCGATAACGTAATTGACCATGTTGACAAAGAAGACCTTAAAAACAAATGGGGAAAAATTACGGAAATCATAAAAAGTGTTCCGGACTATGAAGAGTGCAAAAGAGCAATGGAAAGGGCAGGATGCAAAATAACTGTTGAAGATATTGGAAAAAGTCAGACACTTTTTGATAATTGCGTAAAGTATTCTCCATATATGAGAAAACGTCTCACTCTTTTAAGATGCATAGATACGATAAAGATTGTTAACGAAAAATCTTAAAATGGAATATAAAAATCAGATACAAAAAAATTACTTTCAACAAGAAAAGGCTCTCTGCATATGACCCGGTCAGAGAGCTTTTTTCTTTGTTTGCGGTTGTTTTAATGATAATAGTGGAATTTTTAAATATAATACGGACTTTTTCACATTGACTTTGTGCTTCACAGAATATAACGGAATTAAAGACTGGAGTGCTGGTATATGACAAAATATCTGGAAGATAAGAAAACAAGTTTTATACTGATAATGGTGTGTTTTATAACCTATACAATTATCGGTCTCACAAGAAGTTCCTACAGCGCAGCTATTGCAGGTATCGTAAATGAAGGATATTTCAGCAAAAGCAGTGCAGGGATAATTGCCGCAAGTTTTAATATAACATACAGTATTTCGCAGATTATCGGAAGTTACTATGTTGACAGAATCTCACCTTTCAAAATAATTTTTTTGGGTGCTGTTGTCACCGTATTTGCAAATATTGTAATGTCCATAAATCCTACCTACTGGGTAATTTTCATTGCACGCGGAATATGTGGTGTTGCTCAGTTTGGCATATGGCCTGCGCTTTTAAGAATTTTGTCTGAATATGTAAATAAAGACCACAGAAATGTGTGGAGATATGTGTTGCCTTTGGGAATAACTCTCGGTTCTGTTCTGAGTTATCTTGGTGCGGCCCTCATTCCCGACTGGAGAGGACTTTTTACTCTTTCATACATAGCAATGGCAATTTCAATCATCATATTTGCGTTTACGGTAAAATATGCACTGAAAAGGGCAGTTGCAAAAGATGTGGAAATAAAGGTTTCTTCTTCAGATGTAAAACAAAAATGCGAGAGTGTGGGAGCATTCAGACTTATGGCAACAAGCGGTGCACTTCTCATTGTTATACCGGCGTTTATAAAAAGCTTTATAGGCAACGGAATCAGCAGTTGGATGCCCACAATGATAATGGAAAGCTACAATGTGTCACCGGCATTTTCAAGTGTTATGACAACCATATCAACATGCGCAAATCTCGGTGCAATAGTTTGGGTAATTATTCTTTATCCGAGGGTATTCAAATTGCAGACAACTGCATCGGGAATGATGTTTTTGTTTTCGGTTCCCTTTATTGTTGCATCGTCATTGTTTATCGGAAAAATATCCATGATATGGATAGTGATATTCATAACGATTGTAAACACTTTCAAAGGCTCGATTCATCAGTTCTATACTGTGGAGATACCGAAGGAGTATACAAAATTCAATAAAGCGGGTATGATAGCAGGACTTTTAAATGCTGCCCAGACCATAGCCGGAACCATATCAAGCTGGCTATGGGGATATATGGCAGAGTCCTATAGTTGGAATGTTATAATTTCAACATGGACAGTTCTTGCACTTGTTGCGGCACTTTGCTCTTTTGCCGCAACGCCTCTTTGGAAAAAATTTATAAAGTCATAAAATTTTATAACCTCCATATATATTAACCGATAATATATATGGAGGTTTTATAATGAAAATTGCTGCATATTGCAGAGTTTCAACAGGCAGCGAAAATCAACTTTCCTCTCTGGAAAATCAAAAAACTTTTTTTGAAGAATATGCAAAAAAGAACGGATACGACCTTGTGGAAATATATGCAGACAGAGGCATAAGCGGAAAAGCCCTCAAAAATCGTAAGGCATTTTCAAAGATGCTTTCCGACAGTTCAAAAAAACTTTTTGATATGCTGATAGTCAAGGATATAAGTCGATTTGCAAGAAATACTGTTGATTTTCTCACAGGCATAAGAAAGCTGAAATCAAATGGGGTTGACATCCGTTTTCTGTCTTGTGATATGGCAGTTTTGGGAGAATCGGAATTTGCACTCACCATGTTTGCGGCAATTGCCCAGGAAGAATCGTATAATCTTTCCAAAAGAATAATATTCGGTAAGGAGGTTTCCGCAAAAAAGGGGAGAACTCCATCTGTCATATACGGCTATGAAAAAGACGGAACATACACTCTTTCAAGAAATGAAGACGAACTCGAAACCGTGAAAGAAATTTTTGAAATGTACATATCCAAAAATATGGGAATCCGCAAAATCGCCACATATCTGAATGAAAACCGGATTTTGCCAAAACAAGGAGTTTTGTGGCATCCGAAAACCGTGAGAAGGATCATATCAAACCCAATATATTGCGGAATACTCATTAATAACAAAACTCGCACACTTGATTTTATGGAATCAACAAGAAAAACCCTTCCCAAAGATGAAAATTATATACACCAAAGACCTGAACTTGCAGTCATAACCTTTGAGACTTATAAAAAGGCTGTGGAAATTCTTGAAAAAAAGCACAAAAAAGGTGACACAAACAGAAATTGTTGACCCCATCTGTCTTGCATCAAGAGTAGAAGATGCCGCACAGGATAATTGTTCTTGCTGCTGTTGCGGAGAAATGGATGTAAACTCTGTTCCCGAAGATATCTGCAAAGTGTTTGACGACATTTTAGTTGATAATTCCGACAGCAAAAAAGTTTATGTTACCATTGGTCTTTTCACAATTGTAAGACTAACAAGAAAAGTTGAACTTCTTATCCCTGTTGTTGATTTCTGTATTCCCCAAAATGAATGTATTCAGTCAACAGACAGTAATCCTTGTGAACTCTTTGACAAACTTAAATTCCCCGTAGATGAATTCTTCCCACCTGAAAAATGTCACTTTGACAGCATTGATACCGTATCTGCCGGATACGGATGTGGTTGCGGTTGCGGTAACTGATACGGATAGATTTTGATAATGTTAGGAATTGACAAATCCAATGCAACCCGGGGAAAATCCCCGGGTTGAACGATAGCCCGAAGTCGTACAAAGGCACGTTGAGGGTGAGATTGGTCAATAGCAAAAGGCTATATATAAAAGAAAAATATTGCCAAAAAGCAATATTTTTCTTTTATATTCAAAACATTTCGGATTTAGAGATACTTTGAATCTTTTTATTTGCCTTTATTCCCGGCTTTTGCGGTCCGGGCTTTTTTTACATCCCCGATGTTTTTAGTGTGTGTAAAGCATATTTTGTTTTTACACAAAGGCATTTTTTGATTAGTCTTGATATAATGTGTTAAATCACTCTAAAAAAAGGATTTTTGAAAAAACTGTAGTATATAATAATTATATATAATATTTTTGAAAGGGCGTACATAATATAATGAAAATCATAGGTATAAACGGCAGTCACAAAAAAGACGATAACTGTGCATTTCTTTTAGACATAGTTTTGTCAGACCTTGAAAAAATGGGCTGTGAAACAAAAATATATAATGCAACCGAAGTGATATCAGATTGCAAAGTTCCTTTTTGTCTTTGTTGTTCATCTCCATGCAACAAATCCTGCTATGGTGAAAAACTGAAAGAGGTTTTTGAAGAGTTCAAAAGTGCTGATGCTGTTGTTTTTGCCTCACCGGTATATTTTGGCTCAATGAGCGGACAGCTGAAATGTTTATTTGATAAAACAAGAGATGTGAGAGCAAATAATGTTCTTCTCGGAAAAGTTGGTATGGGAATCACATCAGGTGCATCAAAATATGGCGGTCAGGAAAAAGCCCTTGACGCAATACATAACTGTATGTTCGTAAATGGAATGACAATTGTGGGAAGTTCGAGCACAGATCTTGCAGGCCACATGGGTATATGTGCTCAGGCACCGGCAAAAGATGACGATTTTGTAATTTCAAGAGCCCACAGCGGTGCAAAGAGAATTTTTGAAGAAATTTCCAAAAGATAAAAGAGGTGTCAAAATGAACATTCGCCAGATGCGTGAAGCTCAGGAGAGAGAAACATTTTCAGAATTTGCAACCCTTTCCGAAAATTCAAAGGGTAGGCTTAACTTTGAGGAAAAATGTCCTTTGCGCACAGACTTTTCAAGAGACAGAGACCGTATAATTCATTCAAAAGCGTTCCGACGACTGAAACACAAAACGCAGGTTTTTATCTCTCTTGATAATGACCATTTTAGAACGAGACTCACTCATACTCTTGAGGTTTCACAAATTGCCCGTACAATCGCAAGGGCACTTGGTTTAAATGAAGACCTTGCAGAGGCGATATCCATGGGGCATGACCTTGGACATACTCCCTTTGGACATTCAGGTGAAAGAGCACTTGACGAACTTTCACAAAAAGGATTCAGACATTATGAACAGAGTCTTCGTGTGGTGGATATTCTTGAAAAAAGCGGAGCCGGAATGAACCTTACATATGAGGTTAGGGATGGCATTGTAAATCACACAGGCGACGACGTGGCCGAAACTTTAGAAGGCAGAATCGTAAAATATGCAGACCGCATAGCCTATATAAATCATGATATAGACGATGCAATAAGGGCAGGAGTCATAGATTCTGAAGATATCCCTTCAAAATTTCTCCGTGAACTTGGAGAAACAGGTTCCCAGAGAATTGACTATCTCATATCCGATATTGTATATACAAGTCTTGGAAAAGATGATGTAATAATGAGCGATGAGACAGAAAAAAATATGCTTTCTTTGAGAAAGTTTATGTTTGAAAATGTATACCATAATCTTGCTTTGAGGGATTCCCAGTCCTTTATGGTTGTTGAAAAGCTCTACAACTATTTTATAAAAGACGTTTCACTGCTTCCTGCAGAATATAAGTATCTTCTTGACATGTGGGATAAAGAGACTGTTGTTTGTGACTATATTGCAGGCATGACAGACAATTTCTGTGTTGCACTTTTCAATGAACTCTTTATGCCCATAAGATAATTGTTGAAATAGCATAGAAAATGTGGGGAAATGTTCCGATATTTCCCCACATTTTAGAAAAGATATTTCAAAAAAGGGATTCGACATAAAATGTCGAATAATTTTCTAATGAGAAACAAAAGATGAAAGGAGTATATGGGATGCCGCTTTTTCCGGATTATGTAATAAAAGAAGTTGCAGATAAAAATGATATATATGATGTTATTTCCCAAACGGTATCTCTCAAAAAGGCAGGAAGTTCCTATATAGGTCTTTGTCCCTTTCACAATGAAAAGACACCGTCTTTTTCTGTGTCGCCAAGACGAGGAATTTTCAAGTGCTTCGGATGTGGTGAAGGCGGAGACGTAATAGGCTTTGTCATGAAAAATGAAAACCTTTCGTTTTTTGATGCGGTAACAAAACTTGCCCAAAGAGCAAACATAACTTTGCCTGAAGTTAAAAATCAAGACAGGGACAAAAACGAGAAAAGAAAAGAAAAAGCAGCAATCATATATGAAATAAATAAAGAAGCAGCAAATTATTTTTATTCAAACATAAAAAATTCACCGGAAGCAATAGCATATTTCAAAAAAAGAGAACTTTCCTCATCTCAGGTAAAGGCGTTTTGGCTTGGCTATGCTCCAAATTCCTGGACAGGACTTTTTGACCATCTTGTATCAAAAGGTTATAACGAGGGAGACATTTATGATGCAGGTCTGATTCGTCGTCATGAATCGGGAAGATATTATGACTATTTCAGAAACCGTGTGATGTTCACCATATTTGACTCAAATTCCAACATAATCGGTTTTGGCGGCAGAGTTCTGGACGACAGTAAGCCCAAATATCTTAACTCTCCCGACAGCACCGTATTCAGCAAAGGCAAAAATCTGTATTCCATAAACTTAGCAAAACATTCAAAGAAAAAATTCTGCATTCTTTGCGAAGGATATATGGATGCCATAGCCCTCATAAGTGCAGGCTATGATAACACCGTTGCAACTCTGGGAACCGCCATTGGCGATGCCCAGGCAAGAATGCTTTCAAGAATGTTCGAAGAGGTTGTTATTTGTTATGACAGCGACGAGGCAGGCAGAAATGCCACAAATCGTGCCATCGCTGTTTTGAGAGGACAGGAAAAACTGAAAATATCGGTTCTTGACCTAAAGGCAAAAAAAGACCCTGATGAATATATAAAAACCTATGGAAAAGAAAGATTCAATTCGGTTCTGAATGCAAGAAGAACCGATATGGAGTATTTAATAGAATATTTCGGGGAAAACTATAACCTGAAA
Organism: Clostridia bacterium; assembly: GCA_045654685.1. Lineage (GTDB taxonomy): Bacteria > Bacillota > Clostridia > UMGS1810 > UMGS1810 > RGIG1828. The sequence continues at coordinate 20,837 of JAZONV010000034.1, forward strand.
AAATCAGATGAAAAAATCAGATATATATCTGAACTCACTCAATATTTAAGCCTTATTTCCACAAAAGTGGAACTTGATGTATATGCATCAATACTGGCGGAGAAAACAGGGGTTCAGGTTTCATCAATTATTTCCCAGTGTGACGTAAGACGAACCCAAGGAGTGGGAGATGTCCCGGGAAATTCTGATGTCATAAATGTGGTAAACAAGGGAGGAATCCCTGCAGACGGGAAAGAATATCTTGAAAAAACACGTTCACTTCTTCTTGGAACTCTTTTTTATGAACAGAAACTTTTTGTGAAGTATTCATCGAAAATTGACATCACGATGTTTGAAAATCCTCTTCACAAAAAGGTGTATTCCTACATAAAGGAGTGCTCCGAAAAAGGGGAAAGAGTGTCCAATTCATATCTTTTGTCCACTTTTGATACAAAAGAGGACATAAATGCAGTATCGGGCATTCTTGCTCTCGATCTTCAGTCGGACGATTCCGACAAAGCAGTGAACGATTATATAAATCAGATTAAAGAAAAAGCAGGACCCGAGAGGGCGATGGAACTTTTGCAAAAGGGAGAAATCACCCTTGAAGAATTTAACAAAATGATAAATAACAAAGGATAAGAAAGGGGTAGTGACATGAGTACAAAAAAAGAAACAATGTCAGCCGACAACAAAAGCCTTATCATAAAAAAATTAATTGAAAACGGTAAGAAAAAAGGAGTCTTGAGCTACAAGGAAATAATGGATGCTCTTATGGAGATTGACCTCAACGAAAAGCAGATTGATAAAATCTATGAGGCAATCGAAGCAAAGGGAATCGAACTTGTTGAAGACTTTGATAAGGAACTTGAAGAAATTCAGTCAAGTCAGGAAGAAGAAGAAATTGATATTTCTGTTCCCGAAGGTGTAGGTCTTGATGATCCGGTCAGAATGTATCTCAAAGAAATAGGTAAAGTTCCGCTTCTTTCAGCTCAGGAAGAAATTGAACTTGCCGAGAGAATGCATGAAGGCGACGAGAGAGCAAAGAAAAGACTTGCCGAAGCAAACTTAAGACTTGTTGTAAGTATTGCAAAACGCTATGTGGGCAGAGGTATGCTTTTCCTTGACCTTATTCAGGAAGGAAACCTCGGTCTTATTAAGGCTGTCGAAAAATTTGACTACACAAAAGGCTACAAATTCTCAACCTATGCCACATGGTGGATCAGACAGGCTATCACCCGTGCCATAGCAGATCAGGCACGTACAATCCGTATTCCTGTTCATATGGTTGAAACCATCAACAAACTCATCAGAGTTTCCCGTCAGCTTCTTCAGGAACACGGCAGAGAACCCCATGTTGATGAAATTGCAAGAGAAATGAATATGAATGAAGACAGAGTTCGAGAAATCATGAAAATAGCACAGGAACCTGTATCGTTGGAAACACCAATAGGTGAAGAGGAAGACAGTATTCTTGGTGATTTCATTCCCGATTCCGATGCTCCTGCTCCCTCTGAAATGGCGGCGTTTATGCTCCTCAAAGAACAGCTCATGAATGTTCTTGACACTCTCCAGCCAAGAGAAGCAAAAGTTTTAAGACTTCGTTTTGGTCTTGATGACGGAAGAGCACGCACTCTGGAAGAAGTTGGAAGAGAATTTAAGGTTACACGAGAAAGAATCAGACAGATTGAAGCTAAAGCACTCAGAAAACTTCGTCACCCAAGCAGAAGTAAAAAACTTAAGGATTTCCTGGAGTAAAAAATGAGTCGTGAAACCATTTTGAAATTTGTGGGCTTTGCCTTGAGCTTTTTCGTTATTGCAAGTTTTGGTCATATGTACAATGAAAGAACAGATGCAGAGCAGATAAAAATAACGGGCGTGGAGTATAGAGAGGCTGAAGAAGTCATTGTCGAAGTTTCGGGAGAGGTGAAACATCCCGGGAAATACAGCGTGGAAAAGGGGACATCGGTTCACAGTCTGATATATATGGCAGGCGGAATTAAAGATGACGGTGACCCTGAATCTGTGGACGGTGATATGGTTATCTTTGAACCATGTACCATAAATGTCTCAAAAAAGACAAATTATGACATGCAGGCTCATTTCACCCATGACGTATTTTCTTATGATAATCCATGTAATATAAATACTGCAACAAAAGAAGAACTTGCAAGTCTTCCGTTAATCGGAGAAGTGATGGCAGACAGAATCATTAATTACCGTAAGGTAAACGGAAAGTTTAAGGATAAATCTCAAATACAAAATGTTAACGGGATAGGCAAAAGTAAGTATGAAAAAATTAAGGATATAATAACGGTTGGAGGGAACTGATAAATGAAAATACTGATTGTTGATGATGAGAAACTTCTTGTAAAAGGCATGAAATTCAACTTTGAACAAGAGGGCTATCAGGTTGAAACCGCATATGATGGTGAAGAGGCCCTTCGCCTTGCAAGAGACAAAAACCTTGACATAATAATTCTTGACCTGATGCTCCCGAAACTTGATGGTCTTTCGGTATGTCAGAAAATCAGAGAGTTTTCAAACATCCCCATAGTTATGCTCACAGCAAAAACCGAGGACATGGACAAAATTTTAGGCCTTGAATATGGTGCCGATGATTACATAACAAAACCCTTCAACATTTTGGAACTCAAAGCAAGAGTAAAGGCGATTATGAGACGGACAACTCCAATCGCACCAAAAGGCGACAGAACAAAGGTGAGAATAGGTTCTGTTGAACTTGATTATAATCAGAGAAAAGTGACAATTGATGACAAAACCACAGATCTCACATCCAAAGAATTTGACCTTATGGATCTTCTCGTAACAAACCCCGGAAGAGTGTATTCAAGAGACAATCTTCTTGATCTCATATGGGGCTATGATTATCCCGGAGATGCAAGAACAGTTGATGTTCACATAAGAAGACTCAGAGAAAAAATAGAACCAAATGCTGCAGAACCAAAATATCTGTTGACGAAGTGGGGTGCCGGTTATTATTTCAACGAAAATTAAAGGAAAATTTGCAAGTATCACCACAAAACTTGTGTTTACATATTTTCTCATTATGCTGATAACTCTTTTGTTTTTTGGCTACTATGTCATAACAAGTATGAAGACATATCTCTATAATGAAGAGAAAATCAATGTCACAACCGCATCAAATATGGTTGCAAGTTTTGCGGCGGAATATATAGATATCGAAACAGGCAAACTTGACACCGGAAGGTTTGCCCGTTTTTTAAAAGAAGTAAAAGTGGATTCCCAGATGAGAGTGCTTGTTCTCGGAAAAGACATTACCGTCATGTATGATTCCCAGAACAACAGAAATCTTTTGGGAGTTGCTCAGGTGCGTCCATCTGTACTTTCAGCCATTAACGGAATAGACGGATTTTCTCAATATGACCGTGACCGCAAAACAAGTTTTGATGCATCAGCCCCCATAATAAATTCCGATGGAAAAGTTTTGGGTGTTGTGAATATAATTTATTCACCTGCCAGCACATCACATTTTATTAATGCAATCTTAACTGAAATGATATTTCTGATAATCATTCTGTCACTTTTAATCGGTGTGATAATTTTTATTGTGGCAAACATAGTTTCCAAAAGAATTGTGGACTTCACATCCAAAATCACATCAATGAGTGATGACGGAATTCTTGATGAAAAACTTGACATATCGGGAAATGATGAAATTTCCCGCCTTGGTGAGGCTTTCAATATGATGAGCGAAAAGGTTTTGAATCTTGAAATGCAAAGAGTTCAGTTTGTATCGGATGCATCTCATGAACTGAAAACTCCGCTGAGCTCCATAAAACTCATGGCAGATTCCATACTTCAGACACCTGATATCAGTATGGACTATGTGAAGGAATTCATGTCTGATATGAACAATGAAGTTGACAGACTGAATCGAATTGTAAATAAACTTCTATATATAACAAAAATGGATGTTCATTCAAATGATGAAAACAGGAACCTCGAACTTATAAGTTTGAATGATATTGTTCAGGGGATTGAGAAAAATCTCCAACCCCTTGCCAAAAAAGCGGATATTACACTTGTTTTCAGCACACCCGGAGAAATATTTCTCATGGCAAACAAGGATGTTTTGTGGCAAGGCATTTATAACATAGTTGACAATGCCATAAAATATACGGATTCAGACGGATATGTTCTTGTTGCCCTTGAACAGAAAAACGGCCTTGTAACCATAGAAGTCCGTGACACAGGCGTAGGCATATCCAAAGAAGATACGGACAAAGTTTTTAATAGGTTCTACAGAGTAGACAAAGCCCGTTCCAGAGAAACCGGCGGAACAGGACTTGGACTTTCCATTGCACTTTCAGCCGTTAAATACCATAATGGTACAATTGAAGTTGAAAGTGAACCGGGAAAGGGCTCTACATTCAGGATAATTCTTCCGGATGTTGTTCCTGAAAAAGGAGAGGAGGAAGAAGCATGAAAAAAACGACTATAGCACTTTCTTTGTGTATTGTCTTTGTTTTGATTTTTTCTTCATGTTCAGGGAAAGTTCCCGACGGAATGAGAGAAGTCAAACTCTATTTCACAGATTCCTCCCGCACATCTTTAGTATATGAAACGGTACATATTGAAAAAGAAGTTTTTTCCGATAGGGTAACTTTGTTAGAATCTGTTATGGAAAAGCTTCTTTCAGGGCCATCTTCACCCGGGTATAATGGGATAATACCACAAAGTGTTGACCTTAGAGGGGTTTCTCTTTCGGCAGATGACCCCACAACAGTCAATATTGACCTTGGCGGAGACTATTATGAAAGTCTTTCGCAGAGCGGGAATGTATCTGAAGAACTTCTTTCAAGATATTCAATAATATGCACTCTTTGTCAGTTTGAAAACATAAAAAAAGTAAGATTTTTTGTGGATGGAAAAGACATGTGTGATTCCTTTGGTAAAGGAGAAATAATTCCTCCCATGGGAAGTGAAAAAATTATGACAGATTCACCATCTGCAGAAGGATCACAAACGGAAAAATTTGTAACTCTTTATTTCACAGACAAAAAGGGCAAAAAACTCTATGCTGAAACCCGAAAAGCATCCATGTCTGATAACAGTATTGAAAAAACTGTCATCACAGAGCTGATAAAGGGGCCTGTATTTGATGATTATTATGAAACTATCCCCGAAAACACAGAGCTTCTCGGTATAGAAACCACGGAAGGTGTATGTTTTGTAAACTTTACCGGTGGTTTCATTGATGGAATTCAAAGCGGATCATACCGGGAAAAAATCCTTGTATATTCTGTGGTTAATTCTCTCACGAGAATTTCAGGTATAGAAAAAGTTCAGATTCTTATAGACGGCAAAAAGCCGGAGGAAGACAAAAATCAATTATTTTCGGTTCCTCTTGAACGCAATGAAAACATTATAGCAGAAAAATAAATCCATAAAGGAGATGTTAATATGAAAAAAACTGTAAAAGATGTTATGAAAATGATAAAGGATTTAGACATCAAGATGGTTGACTTTAAGATGGTTGATATCAACGGTCAGTACCGTCATGTTACAATTCCGGCAAATAATTTTTCTGAAAAAACAATGGAAAACGGAATAGGATTTGATGCATCCAACTATGGCTATGCAATGGTAGAAAAAAGTGACATGGTTTTCATTCCCGATCCCGATACTGCATCTGTTGACCCATTCTGTGAAATTCCTACACTTTCCATGACAGGGGATGCAATGATAATAGACTATCCCAACAATAGACCCCTTCCCCAGTATCCCAGAAATATCGTAAAGGCTGCAACACAGTTCATGAAAGATTCAGGCGTTGCAGACACAATGCTGATACTTCCTGAATTTGAATTCTATCTTTTTGATAATGTTGCATGGGATGTATCACCAAACTCTGTAGGCTATTCAGTAGATGCCCGTCAGGCTCATTGGAACACAGCAGTTGAAGGTCAGGGATGTATCGTTCCCAAACAGAAAAACTATCACATTGCAAAACCATTTGACGTTTCCTATGAAGCAAGAAGCGAAATGTGTATGCTCATAGAAGATGCAGGAATTGCTCTCAACTATCATCACCCCGAAGTTGGAGCTGCAGGTCAGTTTGAAATTGAACCTGAACTTGGTGAAATGGTAAAAATGGCAGATGCCACAATGAACATAAAATATATCATTCATAACACAGCCATTAAACACGGAATGTCCGCAACCTTTATGCCAAAGCCTGTGGCAGGAGAAGCAGGAAGCGGTATGCATGTTCATATGCTTCTTTTAAAAGATGGTGAACCCGTATTTTCCGATGACGACGGATATTCCCACCTCAGTCAGGAAGCACATTGGTTCATGGGCGGCCTTTTAAAACATATTGCATCTCTTTGTGCAATCACAAATCCAAGCACAAACTCATTCAAAAGACTTGTTCCCGGATTTGAGGCACCTGTAACAGTTGGCTATGCAACTTCCAACAGAAGTGCCGTAATCCGTATCCCTGCCTATGCAAAAGCACCAAACCTCAGACGTTTTGAACTCCGTAATCCCGATGCAACCTGTAACCCATATTTTTGCTATGCGGCAATCTTAATGGCAGGTCTTGACGGAATCAAAAACAAAATCGATCCTCATAAAGAGGGTTGGGGACCATATGATTTCAATCTTTTCCATCTCAGCGATGAAGAAAAAGCAAAACTCAAATCTCTTCCCACATCTTTGGATGAAGCACTCGATGCTCTTGAAAAAGACTATGCATATCTCACAGAGGGCGGAGTATTCCCCGAAGAACTTATCAAAAACTTCATAAAGGGCAAGAGAGAAGAAGTGAGAAGCATGGCAGCTATTCCTCACCCTGCAGAATTCGACAGATATTATAACCTTTGATAAAAATCAAAAAAAGTCTTGCAATTTGGAAAGATTTGTGATATTATATTAATGTAAATATTGTACTTATGATTAGAGTGGGTTGAAAAACCCACTCTTTTCGTTAGTTTATAACGTAACTGATTGAGAAAGGAATGATCAGATGGCAGAAAAGAAAGTCACAGAAACTGTGTTTGAGTATGCAAATCCCATAGCTCTTGCAAACGGATGTTTCGTGGATGATGTGGAATTCAAAAAGGAAGGTTCGGACTATGTCTTAAGAGTCATCATTGATGTTGATGATGAAAAGGGCGGTGTGTCCATTGACCAGTGCGAAGCCGTAAGCAAAGCTCTAAGTGACATACTTGACGAAAAAGACCCCATAACTCAAGCTTATATGCTTGAAGTTTCATCTCCGGGAATTGACAGAGAACTGAAAAAAGACAAAGACTTTGAAAGGTTTGCCGGACGTGATGTGGATGTAAAGCTCTACAAAGCCTTGAACGGTCAGAAACTTATAACAGCAAAACTTTTGGGACTTTATGACGGAATCATTAAATTAGAGTCAGGCAAAGAAACATTGGAACTTGAAAAATCCTCTGTTGCATCTGTCAGACTTGCAATAATATGGTAAAAAATACAGAAGGGAATGGTAAACAAAATGAACAGCGAATTTTTAACAGCATTAAATGAAATTGAAAAAGAAAAAAACATCTCAAAAGACATTCTTCTTGATGCAATAGATGCCGCTTTGGTTTCTGCATACAAAAGAAACTATAACACAAATCAGAACAATGTCATTGTAAACATCGACAGAGAATCAGGCGAAGTTAAAGTTTTCATCTGCAAAGAAGTTGTGGAAGAAGTTCAGGATACTTTGTGTCAGATTTCTCTTGATGATGCAAGAAACATCAGCGGAACATATGAAATCGGTGATGTTGTAAACATCGAAGACACTCCTGCAGCATTTGGAAGAATTGCGGCGCAAACCGCAAAGCAGGTTGTTCTTCAGAGAATCAAAGAAGCTGAAAGAAATCTCATATATGACGAATTTTCCGAAAAAGAGCATAAAGTTGTAGTAGGAACAATTCAGAGAATTGAAAAAAGAAACATCTATCTGGATATCGGAAAAACAGAAGCATATCTTGCTCCCGGCGAACAGGTAAGCACAGAAAGCTACAATTTCCATCAGAGATTAAAAGTGTATGTAACAGAAGTAAGAAAAACAACAAAAGGACCCGTTGTTAATGTATCACGTACACGTCCTGCTCTTGTTGCAAAACTTTTTGCAGAAGAAATTCCCGAAATTGCAGAAGGTGTGGTAGAAGTTAAGAGCGTTTCAAGAGAAGCAGGTTCAAGAACCAAAATCGCCGTATGGTCAAATGATAAAAACGTGGACCCCATCGGTGCATGTATTGGTGCAAAAGGAACCCGTGTACAAAACGTTGTGGATGAACTTGGCGGAGAAAAAATTGACATCGTACGCTATAGCGAAGACCCTGCAGAATTTATCCGTGCAAGTTTAAATCCCGCAGAAGTAATTTCTCTGGAAGTTAACCCCGAAGAAAAAGAAGCACATGTAGTTGTGCCATATCACCAGCTTTCTCTTGCAATTGGTAAAGAAGGTCAGAATGCCCGTCTTGCCGCAAGACTTACAGGATACAAAATCGACATCAAAAGCGATGCCGAATAAGGCAGGGTGAGCATATGGCCCGCAAAGCAAAAAACACACGTATGTGTGCAGGGTGCAGACAGTGTATGGAACGGTCTGGGCTCATAAGGATATACAAACTGCCCGACGGCAGTATAACGGCATCATTTACAAATAGCCGTGATGGTGGAAGAGGGCTCTACATTTGCCCAACGGAAAAATGCTTTGAGATGGCTGTGAAGAAAAAAAGTTTCACAAGAAGTTTTAAAAGCGAACTTCCACAAAACGTGCATGCCGAAATAGAAAAATTTGTAAAATCAAAAGACATGGAGTGATATGAATGAAAAAAGCACTTGGACTTTTAGGTCTTGCAAAAAGGGCAGGAAGGGTTTCAAGCGGCGAAAGTGCCTGCAAAGAAGCAATAAGATTCGGTTCATCATACCTTATCTTGCTTGCAAAGGATGCAAGTGCCAATACAAAAAAAAATATCACAGACAGTTGCAGTTTCTATAATGTCCCATATGCCGAAATCGGTGACAAGGAAACTCTCGGCGGTGCAATCGGTAATTTCTATAATGCGGTTGTATCGGTAAACGATGAAGGTTTTGCAAAAGGAATATTAAACCATATTCAGGCTAATATTAAGGAAGGTGAGTGATACTATGGCTAAAGCAAAAAATATCAACCCCAGAGTTCACGAAATATCAAAAAATATCAATATATCCAGCAAGGACCTTATTGCACTTCTTGCAAAATATGGATTTGAAGCAAAAAACCATATGACGGTTCTTGAATATAAACACATTGATATCATTCTTACAACATACCTCAATCAGTATGACAAAGGTGATACAATAGAAGAATATTATGCATCTTTAAAAGCAGAAAAAGCAGAAGATGTAACAAAGCAGGCTGAAAAAGAAGGAAAAGAGCCTAAAGAAGTAAAAGAACCGGTAGCAGAAGTTGAAGAATTCGAACCGGAAAGCTTCGAAATCAAAAAAGAAGTAAATCAGACAGTTGTAGATACACGTCAGAATAACGTAGACCTTGAAAAACTTGACACAGGCAAAATTGAAGAACTTGTTGATATTGACAAGGTTGAAGGTAAATCACAGAAAAAACAGAAAATCAAAAAGAACAATAACCCTGTTAAAAAACAGGTTGAAAAAGAAATTTTCAACAACACCAAAAAGAAAAAAGAACAGCCAAAAGAAGAAGGACCAAAGGTTGTTCTTGTTCCCGATGAAATTTCTGTTGCAGATGTATCTGAAAGAATGGGAATTCCTGCAACTTCTGTTGTTAAAAAACTTTTTGAACTTGGTATCATGGCAACAATCAGTCAGAATATAGACTTTGATACCGCTGTTTTAATCGGTGAAGACCTTGGATTTAAAATCGAAAAAGAAATCATCGTAACAGATGAAGACCGTCTCTTTAATGATACGGAAGATGCTCCCGAAGATTTGGAGCCACGTTCTCCCGTAGTTGTTGTTATGGGTCACGTTGACCATGGTAAAACATCACTTCTTGATGCTATCCGTAACACAAACGTAATTGCAAAAGAAGCAGGCGGTATCACACAGCATATCGGTGCCTACAGAGTAAGAGTGGGAGATAAGAAAGTCACATTCCTCGATACCCCCGGACACGAAGCGTTCACAGCAATGCGTATGAGAGGTGCTCAGGTAACAGACGTTGCAATTCTTGTTGTTGCGGCAGATGATGGAATTATGCCCCAGACAGTTGAAGCAATTAACCACGCAAAAGCAGCAGGGGTTACAATAATTGTTGCAATCAACAAAATTGATAAAGAGGGTGCAAACCCCGACAGAATCAAGCAGGAACTCACAGAGTATGAACTTGTTCCCGAAGAATGGGGCGGTTCCACAATTTGTGTTCCCATTTCTGCAAAATTTAATCAGAATATTGATGAACTTCTCGAAATGGTAACATTGGTTGCCGACATGAAAGAACTTAAAGCCAACCCCAACAGACGTGCAAAAGGTACTGTTATCGAAGCTCGTCTTGACAAGGGAAGAGGTCCCGTTGCAACAGTTCTCGTTCAGAACGGTACACTCAAAGCAGGTGATATCATCGTAGCAGGAACAGCAGTGGGAAGAGTAAGAGCAATGGTTGATGACAGGGGTAACAAAGCGAAAAAAGCAGGTCCCTCTGTTCCCGTTGAAATCATCGGTCTTTCCGAAGTTCCCGAGGGTGGCGATGTTTTCTATGCAGTAGATGACGAAAGAAAAGCAAGAGACGTTGTTGAAAAGAGAAAACAGAAAATTAAAGAAGAAAATATCAATGCACGTTCTGCCGTATCTTTGGATGATCTCTTCAATCAGATTCAGCAGGGTGAAATGAAAGACCTTAACATCATTGTAAAAGCTGACGTTCAGGGTTCAGTTGAAGCTGTAAAACAGTCGCTTTCAAAACTTTCAAATGAAGAAGTAAGAGTAAACTGCATCCACGGCGGCGTTGGTGGTGTTACAGAATCAGACGTTATGCTTGCAGCAGCATCAAATGCAATCATAGTAGGCTTTAACGTAAGACCTGCAGGCGGTGCACTTGAATCTGCCAAAGCAAATGATGTAGATGTAAGATTCTACCGTGTAATCTATCATGCAATCGAAGAAATCGAATCTGCTATGAAAGGTATGCTTGCTCCTAAATTCAAGGAAGTTCTCCTTGGTCATGCTGAAGTTAGAGATGTGTTCAAAGTAAGCGGTGTTGGTGCAATTGCCGGCGGATATGTTCAGGATGGTAAGATTTCAAGAAATTCACAGGTTAGAATTGTCCGTGACAGCATCATCATCCATGAAGGTGTGCTTTCAAGTCTCCGTCGTTTCAAAGACGATGTTAAAGAAGTTGCATCAGGATATGAATGTGGTATCGGCATAGAAAACTACAATGATATCAAAGAAGGAGACGTTATTGAATCCTTCATTATGGAAGAAATCAAAGAATAACTAAATAGGCCACAGGGAAGGTGATAAAAGTGGCAAATAACAGAATGGAAAGAATAAAGGAAGAGTTTAAACGTGAACTTTCTTCCATATTCAGAGAAATAAAAGACCCAAGACTTTCTTCAATGGTAAGTGTTATTGCAGTTGAAGTGACAAAAGACCTTAAATATGCAAAAGTATATGTAAGTGTTATGGGTAGTCAGGAAGAAAAGGACAATTCAATAAAGGCTCTCAAAAGTGCCACAGGCTTTATAAAAAGAGAAATTGGCGCAAGACTCAATCTTCGCGCCGTTCCTCAGCCCACATTTGTCCTTGATAATTCCATAGACTATGGTGCTCACATAAATGACCTTATCAAGAAGATAAATGAAAATTAAGGGTGAATAATATGAATACAACAAAGGAAATTGCAAAGTTTTTAAAAGAAAATGATAATTTCATACTCATACCTCACAGAAGCCCCGACGGAGACTGTCTGGGCTCTGTGTCGGCTCTTTTGTTGGCTCTTCGCTCACTTGGCAAAAATGCAATGGTAAAACTCCCCACCCCTGTCACTCCCAGACTCGAATTTATCTGGGATGAATCCTATGAAAAAGGGGATTTTCAGTGGGAGATAGCCGTAAGCGTTGATGTTGCCGCTACATATATGATGCTGGATGTTTATGATGATGTGTTCAAAAAAGCAAAACAAACTGTGTGCATAGACCATCATGGCACAAATGAAGGCTTTGCTGATCTTAATGTAATAAACCCCACAGCAAGTGCAACAGGAGAAATAATTCATGCTCTGATAAAAGATATGGGCGTTGAAATGAATCCCGAGATTGCAAAAAGACTTTTTGTTGCAATAGCAGATGATACCGGTGGTTTTCAATATTCCAATACCACGTCCTGCACTCACAAAATTGTAGCATCTCTTTATGAACAGAAAATTGATTCGGATGAAATAATGAGGCTTTTGTTTGCAACTCATTCCATGGAAGAGATGAATCTTTTAAAATTTGTAACAGCCCGCATGCAATACCATTTTGGCGGTAAAGTATGCACAACCTATGTTGATTCCGAGGCATTAGAGAAATCCGGTGCCCAGATGCATAGTGCTGATGCCTGGATAGGACTCACCCGTTCAGGTCAGGGAGTCGAAGTGGGATTGATGTTCAAAGTTATCGGCGATAAGGAAACAAGAGTAAGTCTTCGTTCCAACAGATATGTTGATGTCTCTGCCGTTGCAAAAAAATTCGGTGGCGGAGGACATGTGAGAGCATCAGGTGTTACGATTGAAGAAGGTTTGCACACTTCAATGAAACTTCTTTTAGATGAACTTGAAAAGTTGGTGTGATTTTGGATATAGTAAATGGAATCGTAATTGTAGATAAAGAAAAGGGGTACACATCCCACGATGTTGTAAATGTCATAAGAAAGATTTTTCAAACACGAAAAGTGGGACATACAGGCACTCTTGACCCTGATGCAACGGGGGTTCTTCCCATATGCATCGGGAAGGGAACAAAAGTGTGTGATATGCTCACTTTTTCCGATAAGGAATATGTTGCAAGAGTGAGACTTGGAATAGAAACTGACACTCAGGACATTTCGGGAGAAGTCATAAAAGAATCGCCCGTAAATGTAAGTTTGGAAGAGCTTGAAAAGACCGCAGATGATTTCAGGGGCGATATAATGCAGATTCCTCCCATGTATTCTGCCATAAAAATTGGTGGAAAAAAGCTTTGTGACCTTGCAAGAAAAGGAATTGAAGTTGAAAGAAAACCGAGACCCGTGACAGTATATTCCATAGACATTTCAAACTTTGACGGAAAAGAGTTTGATATGAGGGTTGCCTGCTCAAAAGGTACCTACATTCGCACTCTTTGTCATGACATTGGTCAGACTCTTCATTGCGGTGCTGTGATGACAGAACTTCGCCGCACGAAAGCATCTGTTTTTTCAATTGAAAATGCCCATACTCTTGAAAGTCTGAAACAAATGAAAGAAAACGGAATCTTGAATGAGGTTCTCTCACCTGTGGATTCTGTATTTTCTCATCTTGACAGACTTGAGATTTCGGATGCCGTAAAAAAGAGAATCACAAACGGAGCTCCTTCATATATCGGAGCATCTTTGGGAACATATCGCATATATGATACAGACGGAGTATTCCTTTGTATTGGTGAAGTTGTAAAAGATAATGAAAAAAACAAAAATGTGCTGAAACTTGTGAAAGCATTTTTTTAGGATGATAACAATGGAAAATACAAAAAAGACCGTTGCGGCAATAGGAAAGTTTGATGGATTCCATGTGGGTCATATGAAACTTTTGAATACCGCAATTGAAACCGCAAAGCAAACAGATGGAAAGTCTCTCATATTTTTTATAGGCAGATTTGCAGGACTTAATCATAGTTGTAAAGCCGCAAATGAATATGCCCTTAAAATTGGAATTGATGAATATTTCAGACAAGACCTTTCAAGGGACTTTATGAATCTCGATGCAGATACTTTTGTGAATGATATATTAAAAGAAAAACTTGGCTGTTCCCATGTTGTTGTGGGATATAATTTCAGATTTGCCAAAGACAGAAGCGCAGATGCAAATGACCTTAAGGAAATCTGTGCAAAATATGGAATAGAGTGTATTATAATAGAAGAAATAAAAATAGACGACAGTCACGGCATTTCCACAACAGTAAGCAGTAGCTACATAAGGGAATGTATTTCCCGTGGTGATGTTTCGGAAGCGGGAAAATTTCTTGGACGTCCCTACAAAATGATTGGTGAAGTCCAAAAGGGCAGACAACTTGGCAGTCAGATGGGTTTTCCGACTGCAAACCTTGTTTTCCCTGCATCGGTGACAATGCCTCCCTTTGGTGTGTATGCAACTCAAACCACAGTTGACGGCGAGACCTATCTTTCAATCACAAATATTGGCAATAACCCCACAGTAAGTCCATGCGCACAAACAGTAACCGTTGAAACAAATATTTTTTCTTTCGAAAAAGACATATACGGAAAGGAAATATCCGTAGAATTTTTGGATAAGGTGAGAGATGAAATTCGTTTTGAATCTCTTGACGCTCTCACACAGCAGGTTTTGAAAGATAAAAAATATGTTTTGGAAAATTTTGATTTGAATAACAGATAAAACTGAGATGAGAAAGCCTTTATAGCTTTTTCATCTTTTTTTGTGGTAATAACCCTTGAAAAAAGATTTATAATGTGATAGTATAAAAGTGCGAAACATAATTGAATAAATTGGAAACAGGGTATTTGTAGTATGGAATACTCTTTTTCTGTAACACTATCTTTATGGATTTATAAAAAATGTAAACTCCGTTAGATGGTGTTATTGAGAGTGTTCTCTGTTTCCTATCAATTATGTTTCGCGACAGTTGGAGTTTGCGTTTTTTGTGCGTCGGCTTTGGCTGGCGCATTTTTTAATTTTGGGGGAATTTTTATGGCAGAGTATATAATACCAAAAAGAAAGGTTCCGAGAACAATTGACATTCTTGAAATTGCAGATTGCCTTGAAATAATAGTAAATGATCTTGACAGATACGGCGTTCCCGATGATGATATTGCAGATTTTTTGATTGAGTATTTTGGTGCTCTTAAAAAACGTTCAGACGAACTTAAAAAAGAATATGGAGAAAAATGGTTTAAAAACACTCCGGACTTTGCTTTTGAAAAATAGGTAATAAATCCTAAGTAAAATGTGATTAATTAAGCAACCGTAGGGTTCGGCGGTTCCCGACGAACCGCAAACACAATTGATGAGGTGTGCCTGATTAAAACGGTTATTAATTCAATTTGTTAGTATCTGATTAGGTTTTACATAATTTGACACCATAATATGCTTATAGCAAAAGAAATAAATAACCGCCTATCTCCGCAATAGATAGACGGTTTTTAAATAAAACTTGTTTTTGCGGAAACAACTGATGTCATTTCCTCTTGCTATTTTTATATTATCATAATCTTTTGATTGTGTTAAGTGCTATTACTATAAAGAAAGGGAAACTCTTTTGATTGGATTTGTTCATATAAACTTATTTACATCTTGAAGCATCCACTCGGGAGAAACGGTAAGACATTTACATATACAAGCCAGTTCGTAATCTGTAACCTGACGTTCATTATTTTCAATCTTGCTTATCATCTGTTGGTCTATGTTGATATTGCAAAGTTGTAGTTTAGCTGCAAGATCTGACTGGGATAAATGTTTTTCTTTTCTTGCTTGCTTTAAACGTAATGATATAATATTTTTGTTATTGTAAAACTCAATTTTTTTCATATAACCACCTCAAAAATACAATAATGTAACGTATTGACTCTAACACTTTTTAATGATATAATTACGTTACATTAACGTATTATTGGTAAAGGAGATAATTTTATGAAAAAAAGTATAGGTGTTATGTTAATAGTTTTACTATTATTTATTCCCATACATTCAGTTGTGGCAAATGATGACATAAAAGTGAAAATAGATGGTCAACAGATAATGTTTGATGTTCCGCCGATGTTGATAAACGGTAGGACAATGGTTCCGCTCCGAACTATTTTTGAAGCACTTGGTGCATCCGTTGTTTGGAATGATGCTTCACAGAGCGTGATATCAACCAAAGGTGATGTTACAGTTAGTTTAACAATTAATAGCTCTACAATGTATGTGAATAAAACGGAAGTAATACTTGATAGCCCGCCTTGCATAATCAACGGCAGAACTCTTGTGCCTGTCAGGGCGGTTTCAGAAGCATTTGGTACATCTGTCAAGTGGATAGACATTGAAAATTCCGTTGTAATAAGCACAGATAATTCATCTAGTGACGTAAATGTAGAAAATGGTGCAATAGCATTGGTTGACTATATTGTTGAAAATGGAATTGAAAAAGGAATAGCATATTATATTGCTGGAGAGTGTAAAATGGCAGATGGCATATTTACAACGGAAATTCGTTATATTCCAAGTACAGGGAATTTGGAATTTGTGCAATTCTCAGAAAGTGGTGAGATCAGTGTTAATGTTGGGTTTATTCTTGAACCTGAAACTCAAACTGTAAAAGGTAATGAAATTTTTGGTACATATACAAATGGAGAGTATTTTTGTGTTTTGATGGCTAAATCGGAGTTTGATGGAAAATCAGCTACCGTTGATCCGGATTTTAAAATTACCAGGGCATCTCATGAATTTAATGATATGGGTTATTTTTGTAATGTATTTAATGACCTTGCAAAAATTGCGTTTGATGATTGGAGGACACTTATTATAAATTCAGGTATAGATATTAACTCGATAGGTATTTCCACGGAAATCGAAAAAGAATCGGATAACTATTCATCAAATTATAATTATGATTACGATAATACACCATCATATGGTTATGGCTACTATGATTCACCATCTTACAGTTATGATTATTATGTTCCATCATCATCTGTAATAGAAAGTAGGATAGATGGCGATTTTGAGGGGTGGGATGGTGATACAATATTCCAGTTAACGAATGGTCAAATATGGCAACAATCAAGATATGATTATTACTATACTTATAAATACAGACCCGAAGTTGTTATCTACAAAAGCGGTATTGGTTACAAAATGCTAATAAAAGGAACTGAAAAGGAAGTAGATGTAAAGAGATTAAAATAGGGTAAGAATGAGACATGATACCTGCGGTTGAAAAACTGCGGGTATTTTTGCTTTTATAAATAGTTTTGTTGATAACTCTATCCGTTTTTCTGTGATTTGTTGTTTGTTATTGTTGGTTTTTTTATTTTTTCATCTGAAACTATTGACTTTTTGTTGGAAATGTTGTATATTTAATATAACTAAATTTGTTTTTATTTTTGTTTTTGATAATTTCATTTATAATTGTCAGGAGATGAATGAATATGGCAAAATACTATAACAAAGAGATACCAAAGTCACCAAGAATTGATATGCTCAAAAAGTCACTTTTCGCCAATAAACCAAGAATCGAAAGCGACAGAGCAGTGCTTTTAACTGAAAGTTACAAAGCGACTGAAGGTCTCCCCATAATTGAAAGAAGAGCAAAGGCTTTCTCTCACATACTCAAAAATCTTCCGGTTACCATAAGAGAAAATGAACTTGTGGTAGGCGCAAATACTGTTATGCCCAGAAGTTGTCAGACTTTCCCTGAATATTCTTTTCAGTGGTTGGAAGATGAGTTTGAAACAATTGCAACCCGTTCAGCTGATCCTTTTGACATTTCGGAAGAAACAAAAGCACAGCTCAAAGAAGCGTATAAATACTGGGGCGGAAAAACAACTTCCGAACTTGCTTCTTCATATATGTGCAAAGAGGCAACTCTTGCAATCGAAAACAACATTTTCACACCGGGTAACTACTACTATAACGGCGTAGGTCATGTAACAGTAGATTACGGCAAGGTTTTGAAAATGGGTTACAAAGGAATCAGAAAAGAAGCAGAAAAAGCTCTTTCTGACCTTTGCATAGCAAACGAAGAATATTGCAGTAAATCTGCATTTTTGAGAGCAGTAATAGAAGTATGCGATGCGGCAATTATTTTTGCTAATCGCTATGCAGACCTTGCAGAAAAACTTGCATCGGAATGTGCATCGGAAGACAGAAAGAAAGAACTTCTCGAAATTGCCAAAAACTGTAGAAAAGTTCCCGAAAACGGAGCAGAAAGTTTCTATGAAGCGTGTCAGTCATTCTGGTTTGTTCAACTTCTTGTTCAGACAGAATCAAGCGGACACTCAATTTCTCCCGGTCGTTTCGATCAGTATATGTATCCTTACTATAAGAAAGATTTGGATGCAGGTAAAATCACAAGAGAATTTGCACAGGAACTTGTTGACTGTGTATGGATAAAACTCAATGACCTCAGCAAAGTAAGAGACCTTGCATCAGCAGAAGGTTTCGCCGGATACAGTATGTTCCAGAACCTCATCTGCGGTGGTCAGACTCCCGAGGGAAGAGATGCAACAAATGATTTGTCTTTCATGTGTATCACAGCATCCCTTCACACAAACCTCCCACAACCCTCACTTTCCATCAGAGTATGGAACGGTTCACCTCACGACCTTTTGATCTGGGCAGCAAAACTCACCCGTACAGGTATCGGTCTTCCTGCTTACTACAATGACGAAGTTATTGTTCCTGCTCTTGTAAGCCGTGGTCTCACAATGGCAGATGCAAGAGACTATAACATCATCGGTTGTGTTGAACCTCAGAAATCAGGAAAAACCGACGGTTGGCATGATGCAGCATTCTTCAATATGTGTCGTCCGTTAGAACTTGTTTTCACAAACGGTTACGAAAACGGCAAACTCATAAGCATCGAAACCGGCGATATAAAAGATATGAAAACCTATGAAGATTTCTTCAATGCATACAAAAAGCAGATGAAATACTTCATTGCACTCATGGTAAATGCAGATAATGCAATAGACATGGCTCACGCACAGCGTTGTCCGCTTCCGTTCCTTTCTTCAATGATTGAAGATTGTATCGGCAGAGGAAAGAGCGCCCAGGAAGGCGGAGCAATATATAACTTCACAGGACCTCAAGGCTTTGGTATTGCAAACGTTGCAGACTCTCTCTACACAATCAAAAAACTTGTGTTTGAACAGGGCAAATTCACCCTTTGTGAACTCAAAGAAGCTCTTGATGCAAACTTTGGAAAAGGCTCATCTTCTCAGGATGCGGCGTCTCTCACAGAAAGCATTGCAAAAGTTTTGGCGGCAAAAGGTGAAGAGATTAACGAAGAAAGCATCAAAGCAATTTATAACAGCGTTAAAAATCAGCTTCCCGGTTCCGATTCAAAATATCAGAGAATTCTTGATGAAATTGAATCTCTCGACAAATTCGGCAACGATATAGACGAAGTTGACTTAATTGCAAGAGAAGCGGCATATTCCTACACAAAACCCGTAGAAAAATATAAAAACCCCAGAGGTGGTACATATCAGGCAGGTCTCTATCCTGTTTCTGCAAACGTTCCCCTCGGTGCACAGACAGGTGCAACTCCCGATGGTCGTTTTGCTTTCACTCCCGTTGCAGACGGTGTATCACCAACTGCAGGACGTGACGTGAGCGGTCCCACAGCATCTGCAAACTCCGTTTCAAAACTTGACCACGGAATTGCATCAAACGGAACACTTTTCAACATGAAATTCCATCCGTCAGCCTTGGAGGGAGATTCCGGACTTGAAAGCTTTGTTGCGTTGGTGAGAGGCTTCTTTGACAGAAAAGGAAGTCATGTTCAGTTTAACGTTGTAAGCCGTGAAACACTTCTCGATGCACAGAAACATCCCGAAAACTATCAGGGACTTGTGGTTAGAGTTGCAGGCTACAGCGCACTTTTCACAACACTTTCAAAATCATTGCAGGATGATATTATAAACCGTACACAACAAGGCGGATTTTAAAGGAATGAAATTATGGAAATGTATGACTATTTAGATACCAAAGGTCGTATATTTGATATTCAGAGATTTTCAGTTCATGATGGTCCGGGAATCAGGACGATATTCTTTTTGAAAGGATGTTTTCTTCGTTGCAGATGGTGTTGCAACCCTGAATCCCAAAGTCACGAAATCGAAGAAATGACTGTGGCAGGCAAAACGAAGACAATGGGCAGAGATGTAACTGTCAGAGAACTTCTTGAAATTGCCGAAAAAGACAGAATATACTATTCCCGTTCCGGTGGTGGTGTCACACTCTCCGGCGGTGAATGTCTCTATCAGAGCGAATTCACTCTCGCACTTTTGAAGGGGTGCAAGGATAGAGGCATCAGTACAGCCATAGAAACCACGGGATTTTCTCCCTTTTCAAAGATTGAACCCATTTTGGAATATCTTGATGTATGCCTTATGGATATAAAGCACACAAACAGTTTCAAGCACAAGGAATTTACCGGAGTGCCCAATGAACTCATAAAAGAAAATGCAAAACTGATTGCAAAAAAAGCAAAAAAACTCATCATAAGAGTGCCTGTCATTCCATCGTTTAATGACACCCCCGAAGAAATCGGTGAAATTGCCAAATTTGCCGCATCTCTCGATGGCGTGGAAGAAATTCATCTTCTTCCTTATCATAGGCTTGGTTATGACAAGTATGTAGGACTTGAAAGAGACTATCCCATAGGGGATGTTGAACTTCTCAGTCCTGAAAAGATTGATGTTTTGAAACATGCCGCATCTCATAGCGGACTAATTGTTAAGATAGGAGGATGACATAGTGGATATACAAGATTTCTCAAACAAAAACGCTCATGACTTTGTAGACAAGATGAGAATAATTCAGGAACTTGTTCCCGGTAAGCAGATTACTCTTGCTCACATAATAGCAAATCCCGATCGCATTCTCTACAAAAAGCTCGGTCTTGATCCTGCTATCGACTATTCAAAAGCTGCCATCGGTATTGTGACAATGTCACCTGCCGAAACCGCAATTATCGCAGGAGATATTGCAATAAAAGCATCAGGTGCCGAACTTGGGTTTCTTGACCGTTTCAGCGGAACGCTGATTATAACCGGAACAGTTTCAGAGGTTGAATCTTCTCTTAAGGCTCTTACAGATTATGTGAAGGAGACATTGGGCTTCACCGTATGCCCCATAACACGCACATGAAAAAGCTGATACTTCTTGGTCGAAGCGAAAGCGGAAAGACCACTCTCACCCAGGTTTTAAAAGGCGAAAAGATAACATATGAGAAAACACAATACATAAACTATTATGATTCTCTCATAGACACTCCGGGTGAATATGCAGAAAACAGAGAACTTGGCAGAGCCCTTGCTCTTTATGCATACGAATCCGATGTGTGCGGACTTCTTGTTTCCGCCACAGAGCCCTATTGTCTGTTCAGCCCCAACATAACCTGCATGGCAAACAGAGAAGTTATAGGAATTGTCACCAAAATTGACCATCCCGATGCACGCCCCGATATGGCGGCAAACTGGCTCGAACTTGCAGGGTGTGATAAGATTTTTCTCACAAGTGCAAAGACCGGAGAGGGAATAAAAGAGCTTTTGGACTATTTAACCAATTAAACCGAAGAAAAACAAAGAAATTCCCACAAAATTTGATTGACTTTTGATTAATTGTGTGGTATTATATAATTAATCAAAACAAAATAAAACAAAAAACAAAAAAACAAACAAAAGAATTACAAAATAAAAAAGGAGAATGTCAAATGGTATCAGAATTCGAAATTAAAAAACAAATTTGCGACATTGGCAAAAGAATTTATGACAGACGAATGGTTGCCGCAAATGACGGAAACATTTCCGTAAAAATCAGCGATAATGAATACCTTTGCACACCAACAGGTGTAAGTAAAGGCTTTATGACTCCTGAGTACATTTGTAAAATTGATGGTGAAGGAAATGTGTTGCAGTCAAACGGCAAATTCAAACCTTCATCCGAAATCAAAATGCACCTCAGAGTCTATCAGAAAAGACCCGATGTAAAAGCAGTAGTTCATGCACACCCCATCTATGCAACAAGCTTTGCAATCGCAGGTGTTCCCCTCACACAGCCCATCATGCCTGAAGCAGTAATCGCTCTCGGCTGTGTGCCAATTGCAGAATACGGCACACCTTCAACAATGGAAATTCCCGATAATGTTGAAAAATATCTTCCTTATTTTGATGCAGTTCTTCTTGAAAACCACGGAGCTCTGGCATATTCCGATTCTCTTCTTGCTGCATATCACAAGATGGAATCTCTCGAATTCTATGCAGAACTTCTCTTCCATTCAAGACAGCTTGGCGGTCCCAAGGAATTTGATAAAGAACAGATCAAAAGACTCTATGAAATCAGAAGACAGTTCGGTCTTCCCGGCAAACATCCTGCTGACCTTTGCCCCAGCGCAAAAAATGGCGGTATGAGCTGTCACTCATGTGGAGTTCCCAGCTGTGCAGCAGCAGGTGTTAAAACACCTATAACTGCAGATGCTCCCGATGCTGATATGGTAGCAGAAATTACTCGTAAAGTAATGGAAAAACTCGGCAAATAAGGCGGGGATGAATTTGAAAGATAATATTGATTCAATTGTTTCCCAAATTGTAAACGAAGTATCAAAGTCAAATTACAAACGTTCAATCACTCTTTCCCAGGCAAAAAAACTCGCCCAAAAGGTTGAGGACAAAGCAAGGGAAATGGGAGTGAATGCGGTGGTTGCCGTATCTGATGTATCAGGCAGACCGGTTTTGGTTGAATGTATGGACGATTCCTACATAGCAAGTTATGATGTGGCACTCAACAAGGCATACACAGTTGTAAGCCTCAAAATGTCAACCATAACATTAAAAGGCCTTAGCCAGCCCGGTGAATCACTCTATGGCATACAGTTCACCAACAACGGACAGATTGTAATCTTTGGCGGTGGCGATCCTTTGTATATAGGCTCACAGCTAATTGGAGGACTTGGCGTAAGCGGAGGAACAGAAGAGCAGGATACTGCACTTTCTGCCTACGGCGCAAAAGTTCTCGCTGACATAATAAATTAATAAAGGAGATGACAAGCATGAACAGTAATGAAATCGAAGCTATTGTAAAGCAGGTCATTGCAGGTCTTGCAAACGGCGATGCTCCAAAAGCTTCCAAAGCGGCAGGTCCAATCCCCGCTACATCAAATGTTGCAATGCTTACAGCTCTTGAACATTATGACATAAAACAGTTCCCCATCCCTGAACTTGGCGATGACGACATCTTGGTTAAAGTTGAAGGTTGTGGTGTTTGCGGTACAGACGCTCACGAATTCAAACGTGATCCATTCGGTCTCATTCCCGTAGTTCTCGGTCATGAAGGAACCGGTGAAATTGTTAAAATGGGCAAGAATGTAAAGAAAGACAGCGCAGGTAAACCCCTTAACATTGGTGACAAAGTTGTTACATGTATGATTTTCAAAGATGATCCCAATGTTACAATGTTTGACCTTAACAAACAGAATGTAGGTGACGGTGCAGAAGTTTATGGTCTTATCCCTGACGATGACATTCACCTCAACGGTTGGTTCGCAGATTACATAGTAGTAAGAGGCGGTTCAACAATATTCAATGTAAGTGATCTTGATCTTGACAGCCGTATTCTCATCGAACCCTGTGCGGTTCTTATCCACGCTGTTGAAAGAGCAAAGACCACAGGAATTCTTAAGTTCAACTCAAGAGTTGTTGTTCAGGGTTGCGGACCTATCGGTCTTATCTGTATAGCAATTCTTCGTACAATGGGTATAGAAAATATCGTTGCAGTTGACGGTCAGGAAATGCGTCTTTCCTTTGCAAAGGAAATGGGTGCAGACAAGAGCGTTAACTTCACACAGCATAAAGGCGTTGAAGCCCTTGCTGATGCAGTTAAAGATGCTTTCGGCGGATACGAAGCAGACTTTGCTTTCCAGTGCACAGGTTCACCTGTTGCTCATGCCAACATCTATAAGTTCATCAGAAAAGGCGGCGGACTTTGTGAACTTGGTTTCTTTATCAATGGTGGAGATGCAACAATCAATCCTCACTTTGATATATGCTCAAAGGAAATCACAACTGTAGGCTCATGGGTATATACCTTAAGAGACTATGCAACAACATTTGATTTCCTCAAACGTGCAAAAGCGATTGGTATTCCTCTCGCAAAACTTATCACTCACAGATATCCGCTCTCAAAAATCAATGAGGCACACGAGACTAACCTTAAGATGGAAGGTCTTAAAATAGCAATCATCAACGAATAAAAAATTATAAAATATTAATTGGAGGTTTTAATCATGGCTCAGGAAGCATTAGGTATGGTAGAAACAAGAGGTTTGGTAGCTGCAATTGAAGCTGCCGATGCAATGCTCAAAGCAGCAAACGTAGTACTCGTTGGAACAGAAAAAATTGGTTCCGGACTCGTAAGTGTTATGGTAAGAGGTGACGTTGGAGCAGTTAACGCTGCAGTTCAGGCAGGTGGAGCAACAGCTGCTAAACTTGGTGAAATCATCGCTACACACGTTATTCCCAGACCCCACACAGATGTTGAAAAAATATTACCTACATTAGGTTAATAGGTGATATATATGGCACAGAAAAAAACAAGCGCAAAAGCAAGTGCTAAAACAACAAAAGAAGTACCTGTAAAAGAAAAAGCGGTACTTGAAACAAAAGTAGAAAAAGAAGTTAAAGCAGAAAAAAAGGAGGAAGTAAAAATGGCACAGGAAGCATTAGGTATGGTAGAAACAAGAGGTTTGGTAGCTGCAATTGAAGCTGCTGATGCAATGCTCAAAGCTGCAAACGTTGTACTTGTTGGAACAGAAAAAATCGGTTCCGGACTCGTAAGCGTAATGGTAAGAGGTGATGTAGGTGCTGTTAACGCTGCAGTTCAGGCTGGTGGCACAACTGCTGCTAAACTCGGCGAAATCATCGCTACACACGTTATTCCCAGACCCCACGCTGATGTTGAAAAAATTCTGCCTACTCTTAAATAATTAAGTAGTCGGAAAAGATTAGCGAAAAGAATCATTCCCGGGCAGTCCCGAAAGGGACTGTCAGGGTTTGGATTTTTTGAAAGGAGAACTTTCTATGATCATAGGTAAAGTTACCGGAAGCGTAGTTTCCACAAGAAAAAATGAAAACCTTGTAGGAAACAAGTTTATGATTGTAAAACCCATTGAAGAAATGGGAATCAGTCACACAATAGTGGCAATAGATAATGTTGGTGCAGGAATCGGAGAAATCGTTCTTGTGGCAACCGGAAGTGCGGCAAGAATTGGCTGCGGTCAGTCAACATCACCTGTAGATGCAGCAATTGTCGGTATAGTAGACGAACTTTAATTTAACACATATGACAAAGTAGGGAAGGAGAAGGATTGATTTGACCATAGAAAAACTTTCCGGGATAATGAAATCCCACGGCATAATCGGCGCCGGTGGTGCAGGTTTTCCGTCCGGAACAAAACTAAACAGTAATGCTGACACCATAATATTAAACTGTGCGGAATGTGAACCTTTGTTCAAACTTCACAGACAACTTCTCGCAACCTACACATTCGAAATTATGACGGCACTTTCTTATGTAAAAGAAGCCGTTGGAGCAAAACAGGTTATAGTAGCTCTTAAACCTTCCTATAAGGAAGCAATTGATAAGGTAGAATATTATATTCCCTCATTTAATGATTTCAGAATATCCCTCCTGCCCAAAGCATATCCGGTGGGAGATGAAATAATTCTTATATACGAGACAATCGGCAGAGTTGTTAAGCCGGGCAAACTCCCGATTACCGAAGGAGTTATAGTATATAACGTAGAAACAATGCTCAATACCTACTACGCAATAGAGGAAGACAAGAATGTAACGGATAAATATATCACCATAACAGGTGAAATAGAAAATCCCGGCACATTCAAAGTTCCCGTGGGTATCACAGTCAAAGAAGCAGTAGCCTTAACAGGCGGCGAAAAACATGAGGACTGTATGTATCTTGGCGGTGGTCTTATGACCGGAAATATTGTAGCGGCAAATGATGTTGTAACAAAAAAACTCAATGCCATACTGGTACTTCCCAAAAACAGTCCCATAATTCAGAAAAGACTTGCCAAGACAAACATCAATCTGCAAAGAGCAATGAGCAGTTGTTGTCAATGTCGTTCATGTACAGACCTTTGTTCAAGACATCTTCTCGGATATCCCATAGAACCCCATCTTTTTATGAGAGCGGTTTCAAAAGGCATGACATCCGATACAGAAGCTGTCATAAATTCAATGTATTGCTCACAATGCGGTCTTTGCGAACTATATTCCTGTCCCCAGGATTTGTCACCGAGAGCACTCATCGGAAAGGTGAGAGACGAACTTCGAAAAAACAAAGTTCCTGCTCCGCAAACTCCTGCTTTTACGGGAGTTTCATCCGACAGAGAATATAAGCAGGTTCAGATGGGACGTCTTCGTTCACGTCTTGGAGTTACAAACTATTATGTACCTGCAACACTCGATGAAAAAGAACATATCTTCAAAGAAGTTAAAATACCAATGAATCAGCACATCGGTCCTCCGGCAGTTCCGGTTGTAAAAAAAGGTGATGCTGTAAAAAAGGGACAACTGATTGGCTCAACCGAGGGAAAACTTGGTAGTGACATTCACTCGTCCATTGACGGAAAAGTAATGGCAGTAACAGATATGTATGTAATAATCAAAAGGAGGTCAGATAAATAATGAGTAAAGCACTTGCAATGGTGGAATATCTCACAGTATCCACAGGAATAACTGCGGCAGACTCAATGGTAAAAACTGCAAATGTCGAACTGATTGAGGCTCATGTTGTCTGTCCCGGTAAATACATTGCCCTCATTCAGGGTGAACTCAGTGCGGTAACAGCCGCAGTTGACAACGCTAAAACCATGTATGGGTCAAAGCTTGTTGATTCGTTCGTTCTCGGCAATCCCGATGAATCAATTTTCCCTGCCATCTATGGCTCAACCGATGTTAAAAATCCATCGGCACTTGGGGTTTTTGAAACCTATAGTGCAGCTTCAATAATTGTTGCGGCAGATATTGCATCGAAAACCGCAGAGGTAGAACTTGTAGAGCTGAGAATTGCCAAAGGTATGTGCGGAAAATCATATATGCTCATAACCGGTGAGGTTTCAGCGGTTCAGGCATCAATAGATACAGTAAAAGAAAGACTCAAAGAATCTTCAATGTATCTCGACAGTTCCGTAATAGCAAATCCGGACAAGGAAACCTGGCACAATATTATGTAATAAATTTTCTATAATATATATTTAAGAGGTGTAATTATGTTAGACGAAAAGTATATCAGTCAGTTAGTTGAAAGCGTAATTAAAAATATTTCCTCAGGCGACACAAAACCCGCAGGCAATCAGCTTGGAGTTTTTGATACAATGGAGGAAGCACTTGAAGCCGTAAAGAAAGCATATAAACTCTATAGAGGCTATAGTGTTGAGCAGAGAGAAAAAATGATTTCCAACATTCGCCGTCTCACTTTGGAAGAAGCTGAAGTTATGGCTCGCATGGGTGTAGAAGAAACAGGAATGGGAAGAGTTTCCGATAAAATCATCAAGCATCAGCTTGTTGCCAACAAAACCCCCGGAACTGAAGATCTCCGTCCTGAAGTTATGACAGGTGATCAGGGTCTTACCTTGGTTGAAATGGCTCCCTATGGAATCATAGGAAGTATCACTCCTTCCACAAACCCAAGTGAAACAGTTATCTGTAACTCAATGGGTATGATTGCAGGCGGAAACGCAGTAGTATTTAACCCTCATCCCAATGCATGCAAAGTTGCAAACTATGCAGTTGACCTTGTAAACAGAGCAATCCGTGAAGCAGGCGGACCTGACAATCTCGTTGTTTCTGTTAAGAAACCCACAATGGACACATCAAAAATGATGATGGAATGTCCCGATGTTAAAATGCTTGTTGCAACAGGCGGTCCCGGAGTTGTAAGAACACTTCTTTCTTCCGGTAAAAAAGCAATCGGTGCAGGTGCAGGTAACCCACCTGTTATTGTTGATGACACAGCAGACATCAAAAAAGCTGCAATAGATATTGTAAACGGATCAAGTTTTGATAACAATCTTCCCTGTATCGCAGAGAAAGAATGTTTTGCATTTGATTCAATTGCAGATGAACTCATTGACAACATGACCAAAAACGGTGCATATCTCATAAAAGGAGATATGGTAGATAAACTCGTTAAAATCGCGCTTGTTGAGAAAAACGGTAAGTATGATATAAATAAAAAATGGGTTGGCAAAGATGCAGGTCTTTTCTTAAGAGAACTCGGAATCAATGCAGATCCCAGACTTATCATCTGTGAAACAAGCGAAAATCATCCTTTCGTTCAGGTTGAAATGATGATGCCAATTCTTCCCATTGTCAGAGTTTCCAACATAGAAGAAGCTATTGACATGGCTGTAAAGGCAGAACACGGATGCAGACATTCTGCACACATTCACTCCAAAAATGTGGATAGACTCACAGCATTTGCAAGAGCGGTTGAAACCACAATTTTTGTTAAAAACGCTCCCTCTTATGCAGGAATCGGTGCAGGCGGTGAGGGTTATACAACCTTTACAATTGCAGGCCCCACAGGTGAAGGTATCACAGCAGCACATTCATTCACACGTCAGAGAAGATGTGTAATGGCAGACGGACTTCACATTGTATAATACAAAAACAAATGAGGTGTTCACATGAAAGCACTTGGAATGATAGAAGTATATAGCTTTACCACAGCTGTTAAAGTTGCAGACGTTGCAGCAAAAGCGGCTGACGTAAAAATTATAGCATTTGACCGAAATCGTCCCTTCAATCCCGGATTTCCCGTACCACTCATCATGGAAGTGAAGATGGAAGGCGAGGTTGCAGCAGTTGAAGCGGCACTTGACGCGGCAGTAAGCTATGCAAAATCAAAAGACAGATACATAGTCCATCACATAATTCCCCGTCCCGCAGAGACTGTGGAAAAGATGGCATACCTTATGGATATTAATAAGGACAAATATAACAAAAAGCTTCCCAAAAGCTTTTTAGGTAAGGAGGATAAGTGATGACAGAAGCTATTGGACTTTTGGAAGTTGAAGGTCTTGTTGCCGCAATTAACAGTCTTGATGTTATGGTAAAAGCTGCTGATGTCAGACTTATTCATACCGAAAAAAGACTGGGCGGAAGACTTGTTACTCTTATAATTGCAGGAAGTGTTTCTTCTGTAAGTTCAGCAATTGAAGCGGGAGAAGTGGCTGCCAATGACCTTGGCACACTCTATGGAAGTGAAGTAATTGCAAATCCCCATACAGAGGTGACAAAATTCTTTGATATGGAAAGTTAACTTTAATAACTGACACTAAAGGTGATTTCAAGCGGATGAATTTTTGAGGAGATTTTGGTGTTGGTTGTTAAGGTCAAGTCTTTAAAGACGAAAGGCGGTAACTTAAATTGTACGATACAAATACTATTCAGGAAGCAATAAAACTTGTAATATCAGAATTGAAAAGTAAAGAAGAAAAAGCAAATTCCGAAATTAAAGTAGGAGTTTCCCAGCGTCATGTTCACCTTTCAAGAGAAGATTTAAATACACTTTTCGGCGAAGGATATGAACTGACTGTGAAAAAATATCTCATGGGAAGAGAATTTGCATCTGATGAGTTTGTAACACTCGTTGGTCCTTCTCTCAAAGCCATTGAAAAGGTTAGAGTTTTAGGCCCTGTCAGAAAACAGACTCAGGTCGAAATCTCCCGTACAGATACCTTTGTATTAAAGGTTAGCCCCCCGGTAAGACCATCGGGCGAACTTAAAGGAAGTGCAAGCCTTGTTCTTGTGGGTCCCAAAGGAACTGTATATCTCAAAGAAGGCGTTATCATTGCAAATCGCCACATTCATCTCACCCCCGAATATGCACAGAAACATGGAATCAAAGATAATGATTATGTTGATGTTGAAGTAGAAGGCATTAAGCCCACAAGATTCTACGATGTTCAGGTTAGAGTCAGAGATGATTTCAATGTTGAAATGCACATCGATACCGATGATGCCAATTCTGCAGCACTCAAAAACGGAGCAAATGTCCGTATAATCAGAAAATAAAATTCATACGCGGAAACCTGCATTTTATATAAGTCTGGCTTCCGCGTTGTTTTAGATTAAAGAGGTGATAAAATGCTTGCACCCGAAAGACAGAAATTCATAATGGATGAGATGCACAAAGAAGGTGCCGTAACAGTAAGTCGTCTGGCATCGGAGCTCAATGTTACCGAAGAAACCATAAGACGTGACCTTGAAAAGCTTGAAAAGCAAGAGGCATTAAGGAGAACTCACGGCGGTGCGGTGCCAATTGACGGAACAACCTATGAACTTTCACTTGAAAAAAGAAAATCCACAAATGTTGAGCAGAAAGAAAAAATAGCTTCCATTGCGGCAAGCTTTGTGTTTTCAGGAGATACAATTTTTCTCGATGCATCCACAACAACATTTTTTATGGCAAAAGAACTGAAAAAATTAAAAAACATTACAATCATAACAAATTCCCTCAGGGTTGTTGCAGAACTTAGTTCATGTGAACATATAAAACTCATTGCAGTTGGCGGAATAGTTAGTTCAAATCAGTCCTTTATCGGAAGTCATGCAGAAAAAAGTATCAAGGATTGCTACTTTGCAAACAAAATGTTTTTCTCTGCAAAAGGCGTTACAAAAGAAATAGGCATCCTTGAAAGTAATGAGCAGGAATGTGGCATAAAACAAAGCATGCTCATGAATTCAGAAAACAAATATTTCCTTTGCGACAGCGCAAAGATTGGCAGAGTAAGTTTTGCTAAACTTGCATCTCTCGGTGATATTGACTATATCATAACAGATAAAGAACCTGATGAAGAACTTATGTCAGCCCTTGAAGATAATAACGTTAAAGTTGTTACTCAATAATATATTTTTGAAAGGACGTTAAATATGAAAAAAGTACTTGCTTTTGACCTTGGCGCATCAAGCGGAAGAGGTATAATTGCCACTTTGGATAATGGCAAAATAACTTTAGATGAAATCCATCGTTTTGCAAATAACGGTGTTAATGTAAGAAACACACTCTACTGGGACATTATCTATCTTTTCGACCAGATTAAACAGGGTATTGTAAAAGCACGTCTTGCAGGTGGATTTGATACAATCGGTATTGACACATGGGGCGTAGATTTTGGTCTTGTTGATGAAAGTGGTGACCTTGTTTCAAACCCCGTTCACTATCGTGATTCCCGTACAGATAACATTCCCGAAGAGGTTTTCAAAGAAATTTCAAAAGACGAACTTTACAAAAAAACCGGAATTCAGATTCTTAATTTCAACACTCTTTTCCAGCTTTACTATCTTGCAAAATATAAATCAGACCTCTTAAAAAGAGCAGATAAATTCATTTTCATTCCCGACCTTTTAAACTACTTCCTCACCGGAGTTAAAAAGAGTGAATACACCATTGCATCAACATCACAGATGCTCAATCCCCACACACGCACCTGGGATAAAGATCTTTTATCCTCTCTCGGAGTTCCCACAGACATTCTCTGTGACATAGTAGAAACCGGAGAAGTTCTTGGAAAGCTCAGTCCTGAAATTTGTGAAGAACTTTCTGTTGACCCCGTTGATGTAATTGCAGTAGGCGGTCATGACACAGCCTCTGCAGTTGTATCTGTTCCCACAACCGAAGACGATTTTGTATATGTATCCTGTGGCACATGGTCACTTTTCGGAACCGAACTTTCCGAGCCCCTCATCAGCGAAGAAGGTCTCAAAGCATCCTATACCAATGAAGGCGGATATGGCGGAAAAATCAGATATCTCACAAATATCATGGGACTTTGGCTCATTCAGGAGGCACGCCGCGATTGGCAGAAGCAAGGTAAAGATCTTTCTTTTGGTGAAATTGCAGATGAAGCACTCAAGGCTGATGCTTTTAAATGTTTTGTAGATGTTGACTATGCAGAATTCGGTAAGCCCGGAAACATGCCAAAGAAAATTCAGGAATTCTGCAAAAAAACAGGTCAATATGTTCCCCAGACAATAGGAGAGATTGCACGTTGTATCTATGAAAGCCTTGCTCTCAAATACAGACACGCATTTATTAATCTTGGCAAAATTACAGGAAAAGATTTTAAAGGTATTCACATTGTTGGCGGTGGTACCAATGCAACACTTTTCTGTCAGATGACAGCAAGTGCTTGTAATACAGCCGTTTATGCAGGTCCCGTTGAAGCAACTGCTCTCGGCAATGTTGCAGTTCAGCTTATGGCATCCGGTGACATAAAGGATATTAAAGAAGCAAGAAGTATTATCAGAGACTCATTTGATATTCAGGAATACACACCTGTAAACCCCGTAGATTGGGATGAAGCATACGAAAGATACATAAAAATTTTGAATTGAAATTAACAAAAACAGAGGATGTAAAATGATTCGATTTTACATCCTCTTAAATTTTTAT
Source organism: Clostridia bacterium (assembly GCA_045654685.1). Classification (GTDB taxonomy): domain Bacteria; phylum Bacillota; class Clostridia; order UMGS1810; family UMGS1810; genus RGIG1828. Next base: position 53,230 of record JAZONV010000034.1, read on the forward strand.
CTGCAAAAAAATGGGTGTAAAATAATTCTGTCGAATTATTTTACACCCATTTGCTGACAAGAAAAAATCAAATCAAAATCATTCTTGTGGTGATGGTGCATCTTCAATTTGTTTTTTAGCACTATTTTGCCATCTCTTCACACTACATACCAATCCTATTGCAATGAGATTGGTAACAATTGAGGAACCGCCATAACTGAAAAACGGAAGCGGAATACCCGTAACCGGCATAAGACCGATGCACATTCCGATGTTTTCAAAAGTGTGAGCAAGGAACATACATGCAACACCAATACATATATATGAGCCAAATTTATCTTCCGAATTCTTTGCAATATATATGCATCTTATAACCAGAGAAAAAAGAAGAACAGCAACTATGAGACATCCGATAAAGCCCATTTCTTCTCCAATAACTGAATAAATAAAATCGGTGTGTTTTGCAGGAAGATATCCAAGCTGTGTCTGTGTTCCCTGGCCAATTCCTTTTCCGGTAAATCCACCTGAACCAATTGCAATTTTGGATTGCATAACATGATAACCTGCAGCCAGGGGGTCAGATTCGGGATTGAACAGCACTCTGATTCTGTTTTTCTGATATTCTGCAAGGAATTGCCATAAAATAGGAATTGCAGAAGCAATAATAACGCCTGTTCCCACAATGTATTTCCACGAGATTTTAGCAGCAAAAAGAATTCCTGCAAATATAACAATAAATACCATTGTAGTACCAAAGTCAGGTTGAAGCATTATGAGTGCGACAAAAACAGATGCATGGAGAATAAGCTTGAATATGTTTTTTGGTTTGTTGAGTGCATCACCACATTTTGAAACTGCATTAGAGAATGTTATTATAAACCCGATTTTAACAATTTCAGATGGCTGAATTCCGATAGGACCAAATCTGATCCAGCTTTTGCTTCCCGTATCCTCTCTTCCGGTACCGATAATCAAAACAGCAATAAGGAAAACAGTACACATAAAGTATATGAACTTTGTGGCCTTTTCATATTTTTTGTAGTCTGTTTTTCCTATGATTATCATAGCGAAAAAGCCGGCAACAGCAGCAAAAGTCTGAACTATCACAAAAGATGCTGAACCGCTTTCATATGTTTTAACTGCACTTTTTATTGCAAATATGCCGAATATAACGCAAAAAAGAGTTATACAAAGCAGAATAAAATCGTATTTACTTGATTTTGTTTCGTGATTCAAATTCATAATTTTCTCCCAATATATCGTGAACTATAATCATTATAACAGAATTTTGCGAAAATACAAGTATATTAACACATAATTTACAAAAATTAACTTGCATTTATTTGAAGGATATATTAAAATAGATGTATATTGTCTGACGAAAAAATGGAGTAGATGCTGTGTTTGGATTTGTAAATATATATAAAGAAGAACTGAAAATAAAAGATTATGATGTTTTTCGTTCATACTATTGCGGACTGTGCAAAGCTCTCGGAAAAAGATACAGCCAGGTGGTTCGCCTTGGTCTAAGTTATGATATGACATTCCTTGCAATTCTGGCAGATTCATTGTCTGAAAATCCAATCAAAATAAAAAAACAGGGTTGCTTGAAAAACATAGGAAAAAGAAATTTCTGCACAGAAAATCCATCCATAGATTTTTCGGCGGATGCATCTGTAATATTGACATATCACAAACTCAAAGATGATTGGAGCGACAATCACAGCTTGAAAGCAATGATTGGTATAATAGCATATTATTCAAGTTTCAAAAAGGCATCAAAAAAACATTCTGAAATGTCAGATGTGATAAAAAATGAGCTCAAAAGACTTTCGGAACTTGAGGAAAAGAATTGTCCGGAGATTGATGCTGTTGCAGATCCTTTTGCATCAATATGTGCACATATGTTCGGGTCATTCCATGAATCGCTGTATGGCGTAGGCTATAATATCGGCAGACTGATTTATATTCTGGATGCCTATAAGGACATATCCGAGGATATAAAAAACGGATGTTACAATCCATATGTATGCAAATACGGGAAAGAGTGTCTTGGTGGTCCTGATTTCAAAAAAAGAGTTATGGGTTCTTTGAATATGACGCTGACAGCAATTTCTGATTCATATTCGGAACTTAAAATACATAAAAACAAAGAAATCCTGGATAATATAATATACCTTGGATTAAGACACGAATATGATAAAACTTTTAATTAATGTGGAGGTAGGAAATGACAGATCCATACAAAATTTTAGGGGTTACACCCTCAAGTACGGAAGATGAAATCAATACTGCATACAGAAATCTTGTAAAGCAGTATCATCCTGATAAATATGTAGGCAATCCCCTTGCAGATCTCGCCGCAGAAAAGATTAAAGAAATTAATGCGGCGTATGACAAGATTATGAATGACAGAAAGAATGCATCAAACACAAATCAGTCCAATGGTTACGGACAGTCAGATTCAAATGGAAATTCAGAATTTATGAAAGTTCGTATGCTTATTAATTCCGGAAGAATTGTTGAGGCTGAAAACATTTTGAATTCAATTCAGGTTCGTAATGCCGAGTGGCATTTCCTCATGGGAATGGTTATGAAGAAAAAAGGCTGGTATGATATGGCATATCAGCATTTTGAAAGGGCAACAACCCAAGACCCTTCCAATATGGAATATCGTATGGCAAGAGATAATATGGGATATAGCGGTATGCAATACAGAAACGTTGGCAATATGGAAGGGTACGGTGGCACATGCTGTGATGGTTGTCAGACTCTCATTTGTGCCGACTGTTGCTGTGAAATGTGCGGTGGTAATCTGATTCCATGTATCGGTTGCAGATAAAAGGGGGCGATTGAAATTAAGACCAGTAAAATCGCCGGAGGCGGTATATGTGTTGCACTTTGCATGGTGTTATTATATCTGTCAACAATTTTACCGGCAAAAGCAGCCTTATTATTTGCTTCATCCATAGTTATGGGAGTATGTATTTTAAGATACAGATCTCTTGTTGCCTTTGTAACATATTTTGCGGTTTCTGTTCTCGGATTATTTCTGGCACCAAAATGTGCAGGATACTATATTGTTCTCTTTGGAATATATCCTCTTTTAAAATTGTATATTGAAAAAGTCAGAAACATAGTCATAGAGTATGCAATAAAGTTTATTATATGGAACATTCATCTGGCAGGCCTGTATGTAGTTTTAAACGCTCTTGGTCAGGGAGCACTTCTCAATATTGCTACATTTTGGATATGGATTTCCGGAATAATTCTGATGTTAATTTATGATCTTGTGTTTGGAATAGTTATCAATGCGTTCTACAGCACATATTCAAAATATTTATAAAGAGGTGGATAAAATGGTAAATGTGGAAAAAGTTGTATGCCCGAATTTGGGTAATATGATAAGTGTATCAGACGGGAATGTAGAACTTTTTGTCAGCATAGATTTCGGTCCCAGAATTTTAAAAGCCGGAATCAAAGGCAAAACAAACTTTATGAAACAAGATACTCAAGGTATACTCAAAAGTGAACTTGGAGAAACAAAATTTAAAGATAACATGTTTAAAAGTCGAGGCGGTCACAGATTCTGGATAAGCCCTGAAGCATTTCCGAGAACATATTATCCGGACAATGAACCTGTTGAGTATGAAATTATTCAAAATGGAGTAGTGTTAAATCCTCCATGTCAGGTTGCAAATGAACTTCAACTGAAAATTCAAATCACACTTGATGAAAATACCCACAAGTATAAAATTGACCACTATGTTACAAATGAAGGATACTGGCCCAAAAAACTTGCAATATGGCCAATAACGGTTGTGGCAGACAATGGACTTGAACTAATCCCGCAAAACACCAAAAACACAAAACTTTTACCAAATAGAGTATTTGCGATGTGGCCCTATTCAAAATATTCTGATTCAAGACTTAAAATAGGTGACAGATACATTTATCTTAAGCAGGATCCCTCTTTGAAAGAACCATTTAAACTTGGTTTGTTCCAGGAAATTCCCTGGGCTGCATATTTCCTTGGGGGAGATATGTTCGTTAAAGAATACACTTCATATGAGAATAAGGAATATCCTGATTTTGGTTGTTCATATGAGTCTTACACAAACGAAAGCATTCTTGAAATGGAAACACTCAGTCCTCTTTATAATCTTGAAAGCAAAGACACAGTATGTCACACAGAAGTGTGGTCATTCTATGAAAATGTTAATATTCCCGCAAGTGATAATGAAGCAGATGAACTTGCGGAAAAATATAAATTAAATTAAAGGAGAAATTATAATGATTAAAGGAATTGAACACGTTGCAATTTTTGCAAACGACACAAAAAAACTTTCAGACTGGTATGTTGATATGTTTGAAGGAAGCATTGCATATGATAATGGAAAAGGTACATATTTTGTTGCTTTCTCCGACAAATCCATGATTGAATTTTGCACAAGCACCCCTGAAGCAAACGAGCTTACAGGTCTTGAGAAACCCGGTATCAGACATATTGCCATTGCAGTTGATGATTTTGACGGAGCAGTTGCTAAAGTTAAAGCAGCAGGTGTTGAAATAATTAATGATGCACAGGTTAATGCAAATGGAATCGGAACAATGTTTTTCAGAGATCCTGAAGGAAATATTCTTCACTTCATTTCTCGTCCCACACCCCTTGTGTAATTCATAATTAATATAATAAAAAATGAGAGGAAACATTTTGAAAGTTTCCTCTCATTTTATTTTTGACAGATTATTAAAGTGTTATTTCTTTGTGCTCATCACTGGATTTATAAATTGCTTCCATAATATTCTGTGTAAGAATGTTAACTTCAATACTTGAACGGTCGTCTGTTGCTTTGCCTTTAACAGAGTCGATGAAAGCATCAATTTCATTCTGGAACATATTCTTTGTCTGGAATTTGAATTCTGTTTTGGTGAGCATATTGTTTTTGGTGGAGTAGAGTGTGAAATCAGCACCATATTTAAGTCTGATACCGCCCTTGTCGCCCATGAAGTCTATGAACATTTCATCTTCACCGATGTTTTGTGCCCATGCACCGTTAAGAGTGATAATAGGACCATCGGTTCTGATAAGACCTGTGATGCTTTCTTCAATGTCACAGATACCGTCTTTTTTTGCAGTGTCTTCTGCCCACATATCAGCATATACATAGTTTTTAATGTCTTTACCGAGTACGCAGAATTTTTCACTTGATACTGTTTTTGCAATGGGGTCACCGCAGACATACATAACCAGGTCAAGGAAGTGTACACCCCAGTCAATGAGTACGCCACCGCCGGAAACGCTGGAGTTTGTGAAATTTCCTCCTATGCCGGGGATTGAACGATAACTGCGGAAACTGATATAAACGTGGTGAATGTTTCCAAGTTCGCCCTGGTTTACAAGTTCTTTGATTTTGTTAACACCGTCATTGAAACGGTTAACAACACCTATTCTCAAAATTTTTCCTGTTTCTCTGTGAACATTGAGCATTTCTTTTGCTTCATCAAGTTTTCTTGCGGCGGGTTTTTCACAAAGAACAGCTTTGCCGGCTTTCATAGCTTCCATAGAGATGCTTGCGTGGCAATAGTTTGGAGTACATACGGAAATTGCATCAATTTCAGGGTCGTTTAATGCGATTTTGTAATCGGTAATTGCTTTTCCGCCATATTCTTCACATGCTTTTTTAGCTTTTTCTTCAATGAGGTCACAGCAATAAACGATTTCACATTCGTCGTTGTTTTTGTATGATGGAAGATGAGCAGCATTTGCAATTCTTCCGCATCCAATAACGGCAATTTTGATTTTTTCGGACATTTTAATTATTCTCCTTTTTTATATAATTTTTCTTTTAATATTTTATCTGCTTTCATAACAGTTGAAAAACTTTTGTACACATCATCAATTGTAGGCTCGGAAGCCACGTTTTCTTCAATCATTTTTATGAGATGGGAAAGCTGAGCTCCTGTTGGACGTCTTATGCAGTCAACATTGATGATTTTATATTCTTTTTCGGGGAATTTGTAATATTCTATCAAATCTCCCTCTTCCTGATTGTTCTGACGGTTTTTTCTTTCTATAATCTTAATTCTGCCTTTAGGTCCTGCAAATTCTTTCACGTTATCTGATGAAAGGGTATCCGACCAGCCGGCTTCATAGTATGCAATGCTTCCGTCAGACATTCCTATGGTAATCAGTCCGTAGTTATATGAGCCATCCGGTGCGCCTTTACCTACATTTGCGGCAATACCGTCAACAGATATAATTTCGCTTCCTGTGAACCATCTGCAAACATCAACATAATGAACACCACAGTCAACAATGGGGGAGGCGTCATTTAAAAGTGCAAAATACTTCCTCTCATCCATGATGTGATGATTCTGTGTCATTCTGAAAAGAACAGGTGAGCCTATTGCTCCTTCCTGAATCATCTTTGCCACACGTTTGTATGTTTCATTGAATCTTAATATGTATCCAATCTGAACCTTTATGGACGAATTCTTTACGGTATCAACAAATTCTTTTGCTTCGTCTGTATTTGCTGTTATTGGTTTTTCGCAAAGAAGGTGCTTGCCATATTTCACACATTCCTTGAGAATTTCAAGATGGCTTGACGGATATGTGGCACAGATGATAATGTCTGTATTTTTGTCCTCCATATATTCCTTATATGAAGTTGAATAGCTTTTGGCACCATATTTAAATGCCATGCTTTTTGCTCTTGACTCATCACAGTCAACAACACCATATATGCAGACATTTTCCATGTTGTGGATGTCATTTAAGTGAACATCGCCCATATGTCCGCATCCGATGAGTACAACGTTATACATTTGTATTACTCCTTTAATATGTATAATATAATTGTAAGATTGTAAAAATAAACACTATTGAATTATTATCAATCATATTGTATAATATATTTAAGATAATTACAAGATGCAATTTTGCTATAGTTTATCAAAATATTGCCCTTTTCTGCTTTTTTTAGTCTTGATGTGAAATTAATGGGAATCCGGGATAATTTCCGGAATTTCTGAAAGGTGTGTCAATATGGATTATGTATTTGAACTTTTCAAGCTGGACAACACAGAACAACCGATAGTTTTACATAGTATTAAAAGTGATAATAATTATGAACCTGAAATCAACTGGCATCGAAATATAGAAATTTGGATGGGAACAGAAGGGAAAGGAACTGCAACGATTGATGCAGATACTTATGAGCTTTGTAAGGGAGATATTCTTGTTGTAAACTCATGTAGTATTCATGCTGTTAAAACAGACAATATGGTGGAATATTACTGCCTTATAATCGATCCGGATTTCTGTACTGATAATGGTATTAATTTCGAAGATGTGGTATTTGAAATACGAATAGATGATGACAAAATGAGAGAATTGTTTTCAAATGTTGTCCATGAGTATAAATCAGATGACCCGTACAGATATGCCGGAATCAGAAGTTCCGTTCTGTCACTTGTTTTGTATATGGCAAGAAATCATGCCGTGAAAGAAATAAAAGGCAAGGGAAGGGCAAGCGGAAAAGTCCTTGAAAATATGAGGATTGCTATAGGGTATATAAAGAACCATTATACTGAAAATATCACGATCGACAGAGTTTGCAAGGAGGTAGGCCTCAGCAAATATCATTTTGTGAGAGAGTTCAAAAAAATCATCGGAGTAACGCCTGTAAATTATATTAATTCCCTCAGAATAGAAAAAGCGAAGAAAATGCTTCTCCTTGGAGATCATAAAATATCGGAAATCCAGGATATGTGCGGATTTGAAAATGCTTCCTATTTTACGGCACTTTTCAGAAGGGTGACAGGAATAACGCCGTCAGAGTTTTCAAAAAATAAAACACGAACTTAAAAAAGGGGGGTGTAAAAAAATTCATTTGAATTTTTTTACACCCCCTTGGGATAGGAAAAACATTTCGGATTTAGAGATACTTTGAATCTTTTTATTTACCTTTATTCCCGGCTTTTGCGGTCCGGACTTTTTTTACATCCACTTTCATATCCCCATTGTTATCTGTTAAATTCTTTTATCTTTCTTTCCATTTCTCTTTTTGCGCTGTTTGCCGCAATTGTCTGACGTTTGTCATAGTTTTTCTTACCTCTTGCAAGCCCCAGCTCAATTTTGATTCTTTGACCCTTAAGATAAATTTGGGTAGGAACCAGAGAATAGCCTTGTTCTTTGATTTTGCCTATCAGCTTTCTTATTTCGAATTTGTGCATAAGAAGTTTTCGCTCTCTCAAAGGATCACGGTTGAATATATTCCCTTTTTCATAAGGGCTTATGTGCATCCCTTTCAGCCACACTTCTCCGTTTTCGATTGATGCATATGAATCCTTGATATTTGCCTGCCCAAGTCTCAAAGACTTGACTTCTGTTCCAACCAGTTCAATGCCGCATTCATATTTTTCTTCAATAAAGTAATCGTGATATGCTTTTTTGTTTTGTGCAAGAATCTTTACAGTATCATTCATTGTCATCACTCTCCGGTATATAGTCAATTTCCTTAAGGGCAGGGTCTGCTCTTTTAACTCTTATTCCAATCACATCACCGATGGAATATTTTTTTCCTGTGTGCTTTCCTACAGCAGACAGGCTTTTTTCATCAAATTCATAATAATCATCTTCGAGATCACGATATGATATCATTCCCTCAACACCAAAATCAGTCTCTGCAAATATTGCAAATGAAGTGACGGAAGTTATGGTAACATCATATGCCTCACCAATTTTCTTTTTCATAAATTCGGCTTTTTTCATATCTTCGCCGTCCCTTTGAGCTTCCATTGCTCTCACCTCTGCAAAGCTGGAGCTCTTTGCTGCTTTAATAACGAATTTGGATAAAAACCGTTCTCTTTTTTCGTCAATGCCATATTTCAGATGTTCTTTTAGAATTCTGTGCACAACAAGGTCGGGATATCTTCTGATTGGTGAGGTGAAATGACAATAGTGTGTAAACCCAAGACCAAAATGACCGAGACAGTTTTCGGAGTATTTTGCTTTCATAAGGGAGCGGAGCATAACTTTGCTTATGAGAAGCTCTTTTTTTGATCCCTTGATTTTTTGAAGTATATCTGAAAAAGCTCCCGGGTGTGGCTTGTCTTTTCTTCCTTTGAGGGTATATCCCATGTATCCTATAAATCTTGAAAATTCAGACATTTTTTCTTTTGACGGACTTTCGTGAATTCTGTATACAGCAGGTATTTCGCTCCAGAACATTTCCTGGGCAACACAGATGTTTGCCGCAAGCATAAACTCTTCAATAATATTGTGAGATTCAAGCTGATGATACTTATATATGTGTGTAGGGACACCATTTTCATCTGTAACAATTTTTGTTTCGGGAAAATTAAAATCAATACTTCCTTTAGCCATTCTGTTTGATTTGAGAACTTTAGCAAGCTCTGACATATTCTTAAGAGGCAAAAGGAGTTCTTCATATTCCCGACAAAGTTCCTTGTCATTTTCAAGAATTTTGGAAACATTATTATATGTCATGCGGTATTTTGAGTTAATAACCGATTCACATATACGGTGTGACATTAAGGTTCCGTCGGAATTAAAATCCATTATAACAGAAAGTGTAAGTCTGTCAACACCCGGATTGAGACTGCATATTCCGTTTGAAAGATGTTTTGGAAGCATAGGACAGACAAAACCCGGAAGATATACACTTGTTCCTCTTTTGAATGCCTCAATATCAAGAGCGGAGTTTTCGCTTACATAATATGATACATCTGCAATATGAACACCAAGTCGGTATCCGTCTGATAATTTTTGGATTTCAACCGCATCATCAAAATCCTTTGAATCATCACCATCAATGGTAAATATAAGATTATCTCTGAAATCCTCTCTTTCGACCATTTCTTCCTCATACACTCTGTCACCGAAAGAAAGCGCAGATAAAATAACTTTCCGGGGGAATTCACATGTTATGGAATGCTCATGAAGAACAGATTTTATATCAACATCTTTTTCGCCTTCATATCCCAAAACGTCTTCGATAATTCCTTCCGGATTTGAATTGTCATCCGGCCATTTTGTAATTTTAACCAAAACTTTCTGACCGTTTTTGGCACCATTGAAATTTTTCTTTGAAATATATATGTCGCATCCATGGTCACGGCTGTCGGGAACAACAAATCCAAAATTCCTTGAATCAACAAATTTTCCCACAATGGGCTGTTTGGAGTGGGAAATCACTTTTACGATTTTAGCCTCGTCACATCTTTCGGGCGAGTTAAACTTTCTTGTTATTTTTATGAGCACGGTATCCTTGTTGTATGCACCTTTGGTGTCTTCGGGATAAACATAAAATTTTTCATCACTATCTGTTACAACAAAACCATATCCTCTTGATTTGAGATTCAATATCCCCTTGATAAAACCTGCCGATTCCGATGAGACATATCTGCTTTTGTGGTTTTTGTATATTTTCCCCTCATCTTCAAGAGATGTTAAAATAGATTCCAACTCTAACCTCTGTTCTTTAGGGACACAAAGCAAAGCCATGATATCTTTTATGGTCATGGGGGTGTAGTTTTCATCTTTTATAAATTCGTAAATCTTATTTTTTCTTGACATAAAACCTCACATATAAGTTTATAAGCTATATTCTACCACATTATTATGGATAAGTAAAATAATTTTTAAAATAACTTGAAAAAAATTTTTTTCGGTGTATAATATAGGTATTAAATAAAAATTGAAAATTGACAATCCAAGGAGGATTTACAATGACATTTAATCCTGCAGACATACTTATTCCCAAAACGGATGATATGACAGCATGGAGCGTAGTTGCGTGCGACCAGTATACATCCGAACCCGAATATTGGGATGAAGTGGAAAAAATCACATGCGACAAACCATCAGCATATCACATTGTTTTGCCTGAACTCTATCTTGAAATGGATGGCGTTGACGAAAGAATCAAAAAAATTAACGAAACAATGCTTTCATACTGTGACTCCGGTCTTTTTAAAGAATACAAATCGTCATACATATACATTGAAAGAACTCAAAAAAATGGTAAGGTCAGAAAGGGCATAATCGGTGCAGTTGACCTTGAAGACTATGATTATAACAAGGGTTCGGAATCAAAAATAAGAGCTACAGAAGGAACCGTTACCGAGAGAATTCCCCCTCGTCTGAAAGTGAGAATGGATGCAAAACTCGAACTTCCGCACATAATGCTTTTGATTGACGATGCCAAAAAACAAATCATTGAAAAAATTGGTGAAAATATATCATCATTTGAAAAGATCTATGATTTTGAAATGATGATGGATTCAGGCTCCATTAAAGGATGGCTTGTTGATAAAAAATGGTCTGAATATCTTGAGAGCGAACTTGAAAAACTTGAAGACATCTCTGATTTCAACAAAAAATATGACGTTTCAAAAAATAATCCTCTTGTTTTTGCGGTAGGCGACGGAAACCACTCTCTTGCAACTGCAAAGGAATATTATAACAAAATGAAAGAAAAAGGTCTTGCAGATGAAAATTCACCCGCAAGATATGCACTTTGTGAACTTGTTAATCTTCACGATGATTCTCTTGTTTTTGAGGCAATTCATCGTGTGATATTTGATATTGACTCTGATAATTTTGTGTCAGAACTTGAAAAGATATGCACAGAATGTGACGAAAGAGGCGGACAGGTATTTAAAATCGTAACATCAAATGGCGACAAAACATTAAGAATAGATAATCCAAGCGCAAATCTTACTGTTGGTTCCGTTCAGAATTTCATAGATTCATATATTGCAAAATTTGGCGGAAGAGTTGATTATATTCATGGCGAAGATGTTGTGAGACAGCTCAGTGAAGATAAAACTTCGTGCGGAATACTTCTTGATGCAATGGATAAAAATGATTTATATAAAACAGTAGTTTTAGATGGCGCACTTCCAAGAAAGACATTTTCTATGGGGGATGCCTGCGATAAGAGATTCTACAACGAAGCAAGAATAATAAATCCCGGATTTTAATCCGGGATTTCAGCGTGTCGATAAAATCGACACGCTGGGAGACTTTCGAAAATGGTCGCAGGCAAGGAAGAGCGAAGCAGACAGTACGATGGTACGGCAATGAGCTCTGACGAAGCAAGCAAAGTACCTTAAATCAAAACTTTTGGAAACTATGTTTACAAAAGTTTCATTAATGACTATTTACATCTTGAATA
>JAZONV010000035.1:0-1504 GCA_045654685.1 Clostridia bacterium
GACTCCGACCCATTATCAACAACGATAAAATCAATCCATTGGATGTTCACGAAAAGCAATTGTGTCAGGTGCTTTGTGCGTACCGTATCTTTCTTCCTTATGTGGGAATCACGGTATCATCCCGTGAAAGTGCAGAGTTCAGAAACGGAATTGTAAAAATTGCCGCAACAAAGGTTTCCGCAGGTGTTTCTACCGGTATCGGTGACCACGAAAGCAAATATACAGGCAAGGAAAGCGACAATATTCAAGGCGATGAGCAGTTTGAAATTGACGATAACCGCAGTCTTGATAAGATGTATAAAGATATTACAGATGAAGGATTACAGCCGGTTCTGAACGACTATCTGTATGTGTGAGGTAATGAATATGAAAAATTTTGTCCCTACTTTATATTTTATAACTGACAGCACGAATTACACGGAGGAAGAATTTCTTTTCCGTGTAGAACAAGCACTCAAAGGCGGTGCAACCCTTCTTCAGCTTCGTGAAAAAGATAAAAGCACGAGAGAATATATTGAGCTTGCAGAAAAGGTACACGAAATTACAAAAAGATATAATGTGCCGCTGATTATTGATGACAGAGTTGACGTTGCTCTTGCAATTGATGCGGAAGGTGTTCACGTTGGAGCAATCGATATGCCCATTGCTACCGCAAGAAAGCTGATGGGCGAAGATAAAATCGTCGGTGCTACTGCCAAAACAGTTCCTTGGGCAAAAGAAGCCTATGAGCAAGGTGCAGATTATCTTGGTGTAGGAGCGATATATCCTACAACTACCAAAGTTGTAACCGTTCTCACTTCAACCGAAACTCTTGATGCAATAACAAAAGCCGTGCCTATTCCCGTCAACGCAATCGGTGGTCTGAATAAAGATAACCTTGATATTCTTAAAGGCATCGGCATTTCGGGAATCTGTGTTGTTTCAGCAATTATGAAATCCGATGACCCGAAAACCGAAGCCGAAACATTACTTTCACTTGCAAAGGATTTGATTAAAAATGATTAAAGGTGCAATATTTGACCTTGACGGCACGCTTTTTGACTCGATGTTCATTTGGGATACAATTGGTGAAATTTATCTTCGTTCAATCGGATACGAACCAAAAGAAAACCTGAATGAAACATTTAAAACGATGAGTCTTTACAATGCCGCTTGTTATTATAAAAGCGAGTACGGTGTAACTCTGTCGGTTGACGAAATAATGGACGGTGTAAACCGTATGGTCGAAAAATATTACATAAATGAGGTTCAGCTGAAACCCGGTGTTTATGATTTTGTAAAGCATCTTCATAATATTGGTGTTAAGATGTGTATAGCAACCGCAACTGACAAATATCTTGTTGAAGCGGCACTTGAAAGATGCGGGATAAACGAATGCTTTTCAGAAATCTTCACTTGCACCTCAGTCGGTCACAGCAAGGATGAGCCTGATATTTACCGTGAAGCATTAACGCATCTCGGCACAACTAAAGATGATACTCTTGTTTTTGAAGATGCGATTTAT
>JAZONV010000036.1:0-12948 GCA_045654685.1 Clostridia bacterium
CGTGACGGGAGGATTCATTATTCATAGAAACATGCACAAATGCTGTGTTTTCTAATGATTGTGTAAAGAGAATCCCCCTGTCAATCCTTTCGGATTGACATCCCCCTTTAGGCAAGGGGGACGTTTTTTGCTCTTTAGCGTAGGTTTATTAAACCGCTAAATTCCAATTTATTATTTTATACAATTAAAGAGACAGCCTCTTCGTTTTATTAGCCTTTTTGATATTGACCAATCTCACCCTCGTAGTACTTCTGTACAACTTCGGGCTATCGTGCAACCCGAGAATAATTCTCGGGTTGCATTCGATTTGTCAATTCTGAGTCTTTTTTTCCTATTCCCACATAAAATAAAGTGACTGTAAAAAAACAGAAGTTTTTTTGCAGTCACTTTTTGTATAGATTTATTGTGTTTTTATTTTAGATTATGTCTTTTTATGATTTTTGAAAGTATACTTCCGAGTAGTACGCAAGATATAATTTCACCAATTGCAACTGTCACAACAAGATACCACCATGCATCCCCAAGTCCATATGTAAGTTTCAAAACAATGGGAACTATAATTGCATTGGATAAAACCGGTGGCAGATACAAAAGATGTGAATGAGCTTTAAGCTTCATTGTGCCATATGCTCCGATTAGTGTAGCAATGCTTCCAAAGAGTATATCCATGGGAGCGCATCCGGTCAAAAGATTTGCCAGAAAGCATCCAAGCCAAAGTCCGGGAACTGCTTCGGGAAAAAAAGCAGGAAGAACACAAAGGGCTTCTGAAAGCCTCACTTGTATTGCTCCGCTTGCAAGACCAAAAGCATTTGCTATAAATGTGAGTGCAACATAAATTGCACCAATCATTGCGCCTCTTGCAAGGCGTGTTGCATTTGTTTGTTTTTTCATTTTTCATTTCTCCTTAGTTTTGTTTGAAAGGGCAAACCCCTTTCGGTGAGGATGGTTTCGAACTCACCATATAATATATATAAAGAGGATAGAAAAAAATTCCGTATTCATATCCTCGGATAGTACTTCGATGGCTAAGAATATAAAAATCTGTATATTTTTTCTCGCACCTCAACTTTTTCAACATAATTTTCTGTTTCCCTAAATGGGATTTCTGAAAGTGTGAAACCGCCGGAGTTTTCCGCTTTCAGCCACTTTGATACATTGCCTTCTCCTGCATTATATGCCGCAAGAGCAGTTGAAACATTGGAATCATATTTGTCCAAAAGATATTTAAAGTATGTACAACCTATGCTGATATTTTGAACTGCATCATCGTCATAAGGATGAACATCAAGATTTTCCATACACCATTTTTTTGTGGTATCCCTTAACTGCATCAGGCCTTTTGCACCTTTATGGCTTAACGCATCATCGTTAAATCTGCTCTCGGTGCTGATAATTCCTTCCACAAGATACGGGTCAAGCCCGAGACGATTTGATATTTCTTTTATTTCAGACTCATATTTTATGGGATAAACAATTCTGAGGGTTGGTTTCAGCAAAAGTATAAGAGATGTGAGAATAAGTATTACAAAAGAAAATATTTTAGCAATCTGACTTCTGTTTGAAATTTTTAGCATTGAAAATCTCCTTAATCTGCAAAGCTATATATTCTGTATCTTTTGTATTTTCAATAATAAAATCACAGTTTTCTCTGAAAAAATCTTCATCATGCTGACTCTTAATTCTTGATTTTGCACTTTCTTCATCAATGGAATCCCTTTCGCAAATGCGGCTGATTCTCAATTCCTTTGGAGCAACAACACCAATTACGGCATCGCATTTTTTGTCAAGGTTTGCCTCAAAAAGCAACGGTGCATCAAGAACCACATTTTTGTCTGCGTTTTCCATCATCAATCGGTCTGATTCTTTCAATATATATCTATGTGTTATTTTGTTTAAAGTTTCTAATTTTTCAGGATCGGAAAATACTATTTTTCCAAGAACTTTTCTTTGAAGATTGCCCTCTAAATCTAAAATTTCATCTCCGAATTCTCTTGAAAGTTCCAAAAGACAAGGACTTCCTTTTCTGCTTGTGTCCCTTGAAATCTTGTCATAGTCCAAAATCACAAATTCCATATCTTCCAAAAACTTTGCAACTGTACTTTTTCCTGACCCGGTGGGCCCGGTTAACCCGATAATCATTTGCATCATTCCTAATTATTTGTTTGTCAATTAATGAGCATCATACCAACTTGTTCCGACACCTGTTTCTGATATCAGATTTGTTTTGAGCTCTGCTGCACTCATCATACATTCCTTCAACAGCTGTTCAACCTCTTTAGCCTCTGATTTTTCTGTCTCTATAATCAGTTCATCGTGAACCTGAAGAATGAGACGTGATTTTAGTTTTTTCTCTTTAAGAGCCTTAAAAATCTTTACCATTGCAATTTTAATAATATCTGCGGCGGTTCCCTGAATTGGAGTATTCATTGCAACTCTCTCCCCAAAAGAACGAGTCATAAAATTGGATGATAAAATTTCGGGGATATATCTTCTTCTTCCGAAAAGGGTTGTTACATATCCGTTTTCTTTTGCATTCTCAACTGTTGAATCAAGGTAGTTTTTAACACTTGCATATTTTTCAAAATAACTTTGAATATATGCCTTTGCTTCTTTCACGCTTATTCCCAAATCCTGGGAGAGGGAATAGTCTCCCATACCATAGACAATTCCGAAGTTCACGGCTTTTGCTCTTGTACGGAGTAGAGGAGTGACCTCATCTTTTGAAACACCAAAAACTCTTGATGCGGTGGATGTGTGAATATCTTCTCCCGACCTGAATGCTTCAATCATAGCCTCATCATTTGCCATGTGAGCAAGGATTCTTAATTCTATCTGAGAATAGTCCGCATCAATCAAAATATGGTCAGAGTCTTTTGCAATAAACATTTTTCTGATTTCTCTGCCTTCTTCTCTCCTCATTGGAATGTTCTGAAGGTTTGGCTCGGTTGAGCTGATTCTTCCCGTGGTGGTAACTGTCTGATTGAAACTTGAATGAATTTTGTTTGTGTCAGGATTTATCACGGCAAGAAGACCGTCACCATATGTTGATTTCAGTTTTGCATCGGTTCTGTATGTGAGAATTTTTTCAATAATCGGATGAGTTCCGTTCAGTTTTTCCAAAACAGCTGCATCTGTGGAATATCCTGTTTTTGTTTTTTTGATAACTTTCAAACCCAATTTTTCAAAAAGGATTACACCAAGTTGTTTGGTTGAATTAATGTTGAAATTTTCACCGGCAAGTTCATATATTTCCTTTTCAAGAACTTTCAGCCTTTCACCGAGTTTTTCCGTAAAGGCTTCAAGCATGGTTTTATCAACGGTAAAACCTTGTATTTCCATATCAGCCAAAACGGAGACAAGAGGCATTTCTATTTCGTATAAAAGCATTTCCTGGTTGTCTGATTTCACCTTTTCTTTTTCATATTCAAGAAGTTTTTCAATTGCGCATATTTCCTGACATATAAAGGCTTTTAAAACTTCAGGTTCGGCATCTGAAACAGATTTCTGATTTTTGCCTGTTCCCGTCACATCTTTTTCGCTGATGATTGGCATTTCAAGCATCTCGGTTGAAATGCTTGCCACGTCATATGATGATTTCGACGGATTTATAACATATGCACCAATGGATATGTCAAAATATGAACTGTCAAATGTTATGCCGTATTTTTTGAAAATAAGCATACTCTTTTTGATATTTTCGGAAACTTTCAAAATTGTTTCGTCTTCAAAAATTTCTTTTATGGAATCTGCAATTTTTGCCCTTGACAATTCATCATCTGCAAAGACAACATATGCATAATCTTTTAATTTGAATGCAAACCCTTCAATATCCTCATCGCCATAGAGTCTGTATATAAACGGGTCGCTCGCATCTGATATCAGAGAAGAAAAACGTTCGGTATCAACAATTTCAAATCCACAATCGGGTGCACTTTGGGTTTTGGAATCTTTCACAATATCTTTTAAAAATGCATTAAATTCAAGATTTAAAAAAAGTTCTGTGAGTTTTTCGTCATTGTATGGCTTTTTCTCAAAGTCGGAAATTTGCGCACCGATATCAACAAATCTGTCAATGGTACAAAGTTCCTTGCTTAAAAATGCCATGTCTTTGCCTTCTTCAAGTTTTTTTCTTGCGGCAGGCTTTACGATTTCGTCATCAAGGTTTTCATATAGAGTTTCGATGGATTTGAATTTCTGAATATATCCAAAAGCGGTTTTTTCACCGATTCCCTTAACTCCGGGAATGTTGTCGGATGTATCTCCCATGAGACCTTTCACGTCAATAAATTCTGTGGGAGTTACGCCATATTCTTCAAAAACATCATCTTTGTTATATACGCTTGTGGTTGTCTGGCCCATTCTTGTGATTGTCAGGTGAACCTTTGTATTGTCAGATGCAAGTTGAAGGTCATCTCTGTCACCTGTCAGAATGTGACATGCAATTTTGTCCTCATCACAAATTCTTGAAACAGTGCCTATAATGTCGTCTGCCTCGAAACCTTCTTTTTCTAAAATTGCAATATTCATTGCTTTTAGAACTTCTTTCATAACAGGCATCTGAACACGAAGTTCTTCAGGCATTCCTTTTCTTTGAGCCTTATACTGGGCATACTTTTTGTGCCTGAAAGTGGGCGCTTTAAGGTCAAAAGCAACACAAATATAGTCGGGACAGATTTCGTCAATGGATTTAAACATAATCTTTAAAAATCCGTAAATGCCATTTGTGAAAAGCCCGTGTTTGTTTGTCAAAAGTCTTATGCCGTAAAACGCTCTGTTTATTATACTGTTTCCGTCAATTATAAGAAGATTTTTCATATGGAATACACCTCTCTTGCGTATATAGAAATATTATAACACAAAGAGAAAAAATTTTCTACTGTTTTATGGGATAAATTTTATTAATTTCTTCGCAAATTTCCACAAAAGGTTCAACACAACTCATAGAACCGCTTTTCCCGTTTTCCGAAAGAATAGCCATAGCATATTTTGGTGATTCATAAGGAAAATATCCGCAAAACCATCCGTGAACTGAAATACTTTCTCCGTCTTGTATCCATCCGGTTTCTGCAGAGCCGGTTTTCCCTGCAATTTCAATGGACGATTTTAATGCTGATTTTGCTGTCCCCGAAATAACGCACTCTCTCATCATTTCACCAAGAGCCTTTGCGCTTTCTTCTTTTATTGTTTCATATACACCATATCTTTTGAGGTCTTCAATTTTTTCACCCTTTACATTTACAACTGCATCAGCAATGTTAATATCCTTTTTGATTCCGCCTGATGCTACGGTTGCCGCAAGGGAAGCACATTGAATGGGAGTCATCATAATTTCCCCTTGACCAATTGAAATATTTGCACGGTCTCCGGGGGTGTAGAAATTTTTTTCGGGAATATTTCCGGTTGATTCCTCATCCCCGAATCCCAAAACCGAAGCTCCCAGTCCCAGTTTTTTTGCAGTTTCACAAATTTTGCTTGCTCCAAGATTCACACCGGCATTATAGAAAAAACAGTTGCATGAATTTGCAAATGCAGATTTCATGGTTTCTGTGCCGTGGCCGTCAGATTTGTGGCAGGGGAAAGTGTGAAAATCCGGAGTGATATAACTTCCGGTGCACACATATTGACTGTCTGTATTCATGAATCCGTTTTCTAAAAGGGATAGGGAAGTAACAATCTTAAATACACTTCCGGGGTTATACTGACATAACCCTCTGTTCAATAGTTCTGTGCCGTCTGATGTCAGATGTTGGTCAATCAGGGATTTGTCAAAATCGGGCAAAGACGCCATTGCAAGAACGTCAAAACTTTCAACATCCAAAATTACCACCGCACCGCTTTTTACATGCTTTTTCAAAACATCCTGGGCAATTTTCTGAATGTGATAGTCAATTGTGAGCATAACTCCGTTTCCGTCATCTCTTTTAAATTCTTTTGAAAATGCTTTGCCAATACCGGGACCGCCGAGACTGTTTGCACTGTAGGTTAGTTCGTAATTTTTATCCCTTTTCAAAACTCTATCATAAATTTTTTCTATTCCCCACAATCCCCCCTCGTTGCCACAATATCCCAAAGTGTGGGAAGAAATGGGCTCATTCCCGTATCTCTTGGGTTTTATGATTTTAATTTTGCTGTTGGTTTTTGTAACTTTTCCGTTTCCACCAATATATATTTCTTCTGTTTCTCTGTCTGTCAAGGAAATTAAATTTCTGTCATATATGATTCCTCTCATTTTCCCCAAACTCATACTTGCCACACTTTGACTAAAAACAGCATTTTTGTAGTCTGAATTTTTAAATACGGAAATATAGAAGACTCTTAAGCATAATACAAACAGAAGAATCATTGCAGTGGTAAAAAGTGTTTTCGCTCTTTTTTTTAAAATAATAATAATCATCTCACCATTAAAAATTATAAGAATATTTTTCCGTTAAAAAAAGAAAATATTCCGCTCATTTTTTTGCATGAGATTTCTGTTTGGTTTGTTAAAGGAGATGAAATATTGTTTAATTGATTTTCCCAAAGTTTACGCGGGTTTGAGCCGATTTTGAACTGATAAAGCAAAATATAAATAGAAAAAGTGTTTACGGGAGAAATCCTGTAAGCACTTGGAAAATGGTGCGGATAACATGACTTGAACATGCATGAAATTGCTTTCACATGGACCTGAACCATGCGCGTCTGCCAATTCCGCCATATCCGCATATTAAATTATAACCTCGTAATTTTTATCATATTTATTTTTTTCGTTCAAGAGGTGTTGAACCGAATTTTCTTTTATACACACGACAAAAATAGCTTACGTCATCAAAACCGCAGGCTGATGCAACATCTTTTGTTTTTATATCTGTTAGGGAACTCAAAAGATTATGGGCATAATTCAGTCTCAAATTCAGGATAAGCTGAAAAATCATGTAACCATAATAGGACTTAAAATCGTGACATAGTTTTGAAACAGAGGTTTTGTTAATTTTAGCAAGCTCATCAAGGTTTAGTTTTTGACTGAAGTTTTTTTCTATATAAAGAGCGGTTTTATCAAGTGATGCAAGGGTATTTTCCTGTTGGTTTTCGTAAAAGTTAATATAAAAAGAATACGAAAGCGCCGAAAGTGTACTTTCGTTTTTTGTTTTATAATATTCGTTTATTATTTTCTTTATGCCTTCTGTGTATATTTCAATATCTACAGAAGGAAAAAATCTGAAGTTATCCCAACCGAAATGTTCAATGAGTTGGGGCATGCCGTTCCCTTTTACGGTCAAAAAAGCGGTTACAAGCCCACCATTATTAATATATTTTGATTGTGTGTATATGGAGGTGAAAAATGCACAACCTTTTTTTAGCTTGTGTTTTTCTCCGTTGCAATAAAGGGTTCCCTTGCCTTCAAGAACAATAAGAATCTGATAAAAGTTCTGTTTTTTACCTTTGTATTCTGTTGATGACTGATTGTAACACACACAAGCTGTATTAAAGATTACAGGCAGAGGTCTGAAATTTTCGGGTAATACGTTTATTGTAATTTCGTTCATAAATCCTCCTGCAAGATATTCATATATAATTGTAATATAATTATATTTACAAATAATGAAAAATGCTTTAAATTGGTTATAAACAGTATAACATAACTGTTTTTGTAAGTAAAGGTAGAATTGCAAAATAATTATAAATTGAAGGGATGACCACAATGCGTTTTCATGAAGATTTAACACACATCAGCGAAAACCGTTTGCCACAGCGTGCATACTACATACCTGAAAACCAAGGTGCATATATGCTTTTGAACGGCGAGTGGAACTTTAAGTATTATGATGCGGACTATATGGAAGAAGATGTTATAGAAAACTGGGATACAATTCCGGTTCCGTCCTGTTGGCAGATGTATGGATATGAAGACCCTAACTATACAAATGTAAACTATCCGTATCCTGTTGATATGCCATATGTTCCCAACAAGAATCCTATGGGAATATATATGCGTGAATTTGAAATTAAGTCTAAGGATAATTGTCATTACATAGTTTTTGAAGGTGTATCTTCAAATATTGAACTTTATGTTAATGACAAATATGTTGGTTACAGTCAGGGTAGTCACCTGCAAGCGGAATTTGATATTTCTGATTTTGTAAATGTTGGAACAAACAAGATTTTGGTTAAGGTAAGAAAATGGTGCAGCGGAAGTTATCTTGAGGACCAGGACTTTTTCCGTTTCAACGGTATTTTCCGTGATGTTTATGTACTTTCACGTCCGAAAGGACATATAAAAGATATTAAAATTGTAACAGAGGGCGATAAAATTCTTGTGGATTTTGAAGGCTCTGCAAAGATATATCTTTATGACGGCGAAGAATTAATAGGCGAATGTGATGCAGATAACAAAGCGGAATTTACTGTGGAAAATCCAATAAAATGGAATGCTGAAAAACCCTATTTGTATGATTTGTTTTTTGAATATAAAGACGAAATAATTACACAGTCTGTAGGCTTTGTAGAATATTCGGTAAACGAAGAATCTGCATTTTGTGTAAATGGTGTACCTGTTAAATTAAAGGGCGTTAATCACCACGATACACACCCTGTAAAAGGTTGGTGTATGACTGATGAGGACTTGATGTATGACCTTTTGCAGATGAAAAAATTAAACATCAATACAATTCGTACATCACATTATCCGCCAACACCTAAATTTCTTAATATGTGCGACGAGCTTGGTTTTTATGTAATGCTTGAAACCGACCTTGAAACTCACGGCTTTGTAAACAGAACTCCTGAAACATGGGGGTATGATATGGTTGAAAATGCCGATGCATGGCCGGGCAACAGACCTGAATGGGAAGAATCTTATATGGAAAGAATGGTTCGTGCTTACGAGCGTGATAAAAACCACACATCTGTTTTCAGCTGGTCAACAGGTAACGAAAGCGGACATTGTGAACATCATTATTCAATGATTAAATATATTAAAAAGACAGACCCCAGGCGCCTTGTTCATTGTGAAGATGCATCACGTGCAAGCATGAGATATCCGGAATTTTATGACCGTCCTGATATGCATTCTTGTATGTATCCGCCGATAGATGAAGAAAGACCGGACAGAGATTATGTATTGCTTGAAGAATATGCATTGGATAAGGACAAACCGCTACCTTATTTTATGTGTGAATATGCTCATGCAATGGGTAACGGCCCCGGTGATACTATGGATTACTGGGAGGTTATATATAAATATCCAAAGTTAATTGGTGGTTGTATATGGGAATGGGCAGACCATACCGTTATAGTAGACGGTGTGCCAAAATACGGCGGTGACTTTAAGGAAGTTACAAATGACGTAAACTTCTGTGCCGATGGTCTTGTATTCCACGACAGAAGCTTCAAAGCAGGCTCACTTAATGCAAAAGCGGCTTATCAGTATGCACGTTTTGAACTTGACGGAAATAAAATTAAGGTTACAAACCTTTATGATTTTACAAATCTTAATGAATATACATTCAAGTATGAAGTGGTTGCAGACGGTGAAATTGTGGATTATAAATACATTACCCTTGATCTTGAACCAAAATCAGTAACAGAAATAGAATTTGAAACAGTTGAAGAATGTGAACTTGGTGCATTCGTAAATTGCTATCTGTATGACAAAACAGGTTATGAGGTTGCTTCTTCACAGCTTGAACTTGATGCACAGTGTGCAGAAATTTATATAGATGATGAACTTGAAGTAACCGAAACTAAAAATGACTTTGTGGCTATTGGTGAAAATTTCAGTTATACAATTTCAAAGCATACAGGTGAGCTTACAAGCATCATCAAAAATGGTGTTGAACAGCTTTGTGAGCCGTTGAAGCTTACAGTTATGCGTGCACCTACCGATAACGAAAGAAATATTGTAATGAAATGGTATAAATGTAAGACAAGCTGGGCAGAGGGCTTTGATAAAGTGTTTGATAAGTGTTATTCCTGCACGGCATCAGGTAATACTGTTACAGTTGTTGGCTCACTTGCTGCAGTAAGCAGATTACCCTTCTTTAAATATACTATAGAATATTCATTCTTTGCAGACAGTACTGTTAAGGTTAATTTAAACGGTGATGTACGTGAAGATTGCATATGGCTACCTCGTCTTGGTTTTGAATTTAAAACACCTTATGAAAATGATAAGTTTATGTATTTCGGCAGAGGTGATGGTGAAAACTATCAGGATATGAAGTATCACGCAAAAGTAGATTTTTATGAAAGTGATGCAGACCGTGAATATGTAAACTACATTGTTCCCCAGGAACACGGTAACCATATTGAAACAAAGCTTCTTGAAATGTTAAACGGACTTAAATTTGAATCCAATACAGGTTTTGAGTTTAATGTTTCTCATTACAGTGCAATGACACTTATGAATGCAATGCACATTGACGAGCTTAAAAAGGAAGATGCAACAATTATAAGAATTGACTATAAAGGTTCGGGCATAGGCTCAAATTCCTGCGGACCGGAACTTTTAGAAAAGTATAGATTATCAGAAAAAGAGATTCACTTTGAGTTTTGCATAAAGTAAAATCAATAATAGTTCAAAATTGTTTTTTGAACCTAACTTGATATAAACCATTGCGTTGCAAAGCAACGCATCGATATGAATTCTTGTGGAATTCTCGATATGTCATAAATGACTCGATATGTGCTTCGCACTTGATATGTTGCTGACGCAACGAGATTTATATCATATCGAGTTTGGGCGAAGCGAAAACATATCGATTTTACGAAAGTAAAAATATCGAGCAATCGAAGATTGCATATCGACAAAACGATTTGCATCTAAACCTTATGTGTCGCAATTGCTAAAAAAGACTGTCATATAGATTATACAGTCTTTATATGTGTGTCGAATTATGTCGAAAAAAAGAAAGCCTTCCCCTTGAGGGGAAGGGGGACCGCTTGCGGTGGATGAGGTGGAAAAATAATCAAGTCAAGAAAAAACGATTGCATTCGCAATCTACACCTCATCAGTCACTTCGTGACAGCTTCCCCTCAAGGGGAAGCCTTAAAAAATTTGTCCCTGATATCACATGAGCATATAAAAGACATCGAATAATGGCGAAAGAAGGAAGTATATGAAAAAGAACATAACAAAAGCACTGTTAATTTTAGGATATTGCCTGCCTTTTGTATTTTTAGCAATGAATGAGGATGCGACTACAGGAACACTATGGTTCTATCTTATTATGATAGTTGGCTTTAGTGTTTTGTGCTTTGGATGTATAAAGGCAAAAAATTTTTCGATAGTAGTTGTTGGCAATGCATTAAGCTTTGTTTCATCGTGCATTTTTGCGAGGCTTTTTCAAACAGAAAAATGGGAAAACTACTTTAAGCCTTTCTTGCCAAATCAACTTATTGTATTTGAAACTATGCTTGCCTTTCTTATTCAAATTATATTTGTTATACATTATGCAAGAAAAGAAAGTGACAAAGCATCATAATAAAAAAATTTTATGAGGTGAAATTAAATGCTTGAAAATATATTGAAAGAAAAAAATCTTCCTCCTTTTAAATCGCCTGAGGAGATGTTGGATGTCTTGTTGAAAGAGGAATATGGATACATGCCTCCAAAACCTGAAGGCCTAACTTATAAGTCAATAGAAAACTATATTCCCGGTTTTTGTGCAGGAAAAGCAATTTCGAGAAAAGTTGAAATAACTTCTCAACTTTCAAACAAAGAGTTCACATTTCCCATTTATGTCACTATTCCAAAGAAGGAAGGAAAGCATCCGTTTTTTATATGCATAAACTTTCGCGACAGCGTTCCTGACCGGTATATTCCTGTTGAAGAAATTGTTGATAATGGTTTTGGGGTGCTTTCATTCTGCTATAATGACGTTACCAATGATGACAACGATTTTACAAACGGTCTTGCGGGAGTGCTTTATGAAAATGGGAAAAGAGGCGAAAGTGATCCGGGTAAAATTGCTATGTGGGCGTGGGCTGCTCAACGAGCCATGGATTACGCACAAACTTTGGATTGCTTTGACTTTGATTGCAGCATTGTGTGTGGGCATTCTCGCCTTGGAAAAACTGCACTTTTAACAGCAGCAACCGATGAACGCTTTAAGTATGCCTATTCTAATAATTCAGGTTGCAGCGGTGCGGCAATCTCCAGAGGTAAACAGGGGGAAAGAATTGAAGATATCTGTAAGAACTTTCCCTATTGGTTCTGTGAGAATTACAAAAAATATGTAAACAATGAATATAATATGCCTTTTGACCAGCATTATCTGGTGGCTTCAATTGCACCAAGATATGTATACATAGCAAGTGCTGATGAGGATAAGTGGGCGGATCCTGATTCCGAAATGTTAACTTGCTATGCAGTAAGCGAAATATATGAAAAATATGGAAAAAAAGGTTTTGTATGTGAGGATAGACTACCACAGGTGAATGATATGTTTCATGACGGATGTGTGGGATATCATTTGAGGGCGGGTCTGCATTACTTTAGCCGTGAAGACTGGTTAAAGGTTATTAAGTTCGTAAAGAAACACAGTTGCATCTAAATTGTCTGTCCCGTATATGCGGTGCACAGCACCGCAGCGATATAAATCTCTTGCGAGATTTTCGATATGTTCCCCTGGAACTCGATATGTGCTGATGCACTCGATATGTTGCTGACGCAACGAGATTTATATCATATCGAGTTTTGAGCAAAGCGAAAAACATATCGATTTTACGAAAGTAAAAATATCGAGCAAACGAAGTTTGCATATCGACAAAACATGCTGCATCTAAATTGTCTGTCCCGTATACATTGGGTTTACAGAATACCCCGGAGGAAAGAGTGAAAATAAATAGGGATTTCAAGACATAACAAAAAAGGGTATTTGATACCCCAATAAAAAAGTATGTAAGTATTAGTTATCGTTGCATTTAACTAATAAAGAAGTATCATATCCTTGTGATTCAAGGTAAGCAAAA
>JAZONV010000037.1:0-19860 GCA_045654685.1 Clostridia bacterium
TAATCATCATTAGAAAATTTAGACTTGTACATGGTATACACCCTGAATATAAAATCATCATCTAAAAAAACCACTTGTTTTTTCATAAGTTTTGCAAGAATTTTTATATTCTCCTTCAATTGTGAATCAAATATAGTAGGAGCTATAATTGCTAATAAGTTTACTCGATTATCTACAAACCCACTAATTGATTGACTTAAAATTTCCTTGCCATGTGCGGACGATCTAGTAATTTTTTGATGATCAGATTTTAATATTCCTTGTAAAGTATATGAATCACTTCCAACAGAAACAGATAAATTTATATCGCCAAATTCATGTCCCTGATGAGGTTGAGGAATAAAATCTTTAAATATTGTAAATAGCTTTAAAATACACTTATTAACATCTAAGTTATGATTGTATTTACACTTATTACAATTTTCTTTTGATGTGTTGTCACATTTTTCATCAAAGTCTAAAATTGCTTGGCGATACTCATCAAACATACTTTCTGTGACTGTTAATTCATAAAGTGGCTTAAATTCATCTATCATATGAGGGAGTATGACATTATAATCATCTTTCTTAATATGCTTCAAATGCCCATTTTGTATAATATATGAATCTTTTTCATCAATACTAATACCAGAATCAATTGCAATAATCTCAGATTTTATTTTTTCTATCAAACTTCCGCTTATATTAACTGCCATTATCTCATCAATAGTCTCAAAAAATATATTGTTTCCACATTCACATGTGCAATATCTTTGTTCGGTAGCACAATCTTGACATACTAACTTTTCTCCAACAAGTGTCAATGAATAAGAGCCACAGCTTGAGCATTTTGGCACAACATCATCATTGCATACATTACAGTTTCCATATAAAACATATTGAGAGTCTTGCTTGAAATTTTTATAAAAGAATGTCGGAGAAATGTCTACAGGCATGGTGTCTATTCCACTTGTTGATATTTTTACCATAGCAATTGCAAGTGATTTTAATACATTCTTTTTTGCTATGTTTAACTTTTGCCACTCTCCGGATGAGAATAGATTTAGAGTCGAGAACTTATCTATTCCTCCATCCGACAGAATATCAGAATAGTAGTTGATAATTTCAATGATTGTTCCAACACTCCACTCTCTAAATAGCTCTGCTGTTACATTTTTGTTGATGTACAGTTTTCCTTTGTTATTATTAACACCCATTGTAACAATGTCGCCTTTAATATCCTCATCATATAGACAAGAAGTTAAACCATATCCATCACTGAATTCTTTTAAAATACCGCTTTCTTTTTCGCCGAAATTTGAATCTGAAAAAGTCGCTTTTTGAGGCATTTCCGGATTATCTTTTAGTTGAGTTAATGATACTTTTTTTCTTCTTGATGGGTCAAAAATTGTATCAAGTATTTTTTTATCTAAAGATATTCCCACAATTTTTATTCCGTAAATAGAATGAAAAGCCCTCTTAAGAAGTTTTTCGATAAATGGTGGCATATTGTAGATTGCTACAAAACCTTTTTCTGAACACACCCACACAAAACAGTCAACCATTTCATATACATAGTTGAATTTCTCGTTTTCATCAATGTAATTATGTTTTTTTAGGTAATTCAAACCTATTTCGAATATTGGTATGTCTTTTTCAACCCACACTTCCACATCTGAACATTTTAAGTTTTTGAAAGTACAACCCTCTGAATATGTATAAGTTGAAAGTTCTGACTGTAAATTTGTTTTAATGCTTTCTTTAGTCAGAGATTTACCAACAAATCCACTAGCCCAGTTCAATACAAACCCAGGTTTCATCCCGTATCTGTAGTTGTCGAAATATTGCAATATCAACTCATCGCTTATTTCACTTGATACATCTACAATTTTTATGAGTTGTGATTTCGTACATTGTCTAATGGCTTTTTCCAAGTCATCAACTTTTCCTTTTTCCGTAATTCGAAGATACCTATTTTCTAAAACCTCTTCTTCTACATTCTCTGTAATCAGTTTACATATTCCTTCCAATCTCATCAATTCTAAGGCTGTTTTACTTTCGTTTTTCAATAAAATTTCACTCCTTTGTTATTTTGCTTCATTCCATTTTCTCAATCGTTTGGTCAACATGAATACAGATGTACACGAACGCCAGTCTGAAAAGTTTTTGCCTGAATTAAGTTCGTGATATTCATAACCTCTCTTAGCACACTCTTCTGCAACTTCAATATCAAGAGTCTGCAATTTTTCACATACTCTTTCCACTATTACGCTGCTTTTGTCATATTCGACACCAAACTGCTTACTTATCATTTCGTTCAATCGTTTTCTGCTGATTGGTCCTGTCTTTTTTGAAAAGTATAAGGTAAACCAATATTCTATTGCTTCGTTCGAAAAAGCACAATTTATCTTCGGATATCTTGACACTTTTCTTATAGCTTCATCGAAATCTTCGAAATCATCCTTGTCGAATACGCACCATAATTCATCATAAGAATCCTGTAATAAAATTGCTTCATCAACAACTGCAATAGGATTGCTACGTTTACAAGTTGTTACTTTTACGGTAACATTGTTTAACCCGTCTTTGTGTTTTTCTTTGAATTTATTGAAGTATATTTCTTCTGTTTGACCACCGCATAGTATTAACACTCGATCTCTCAGTTGACGTTTAGGAGCTTTTCTTTGGTATTTACTCATTCAGCGACACCCTCCTAAACATCCATTTTAGAGCCTTTAATGTTTGGCAAAGCACCATAAGCACCAAGGAGATACTGTTTTAGTATTTTGCTATCCTTCCTAACACCAGTGAAGTCGCATAAGCAATACAAATCACTTACACCATATTCATTTTTCTCCAGGAAACAGATTTGATCTCGTCTTATATCTTCGTCCAAAAGTGTAACATCGTGCGTATTACAAATAAGCTGTGCATTCTTTGGGTTCTGGCTTATTGAATTAAACATCATCACTAAATGTCTAACTAACGCCGGATGCAGTCTTGCGTCAATTTCGTCAATCAATACAACACTACCATTATTGATTGCAGAAATAATAGGACCGGCAATTTCAAACAGTTTTCTTGTTCCTGCAGATTCAAGTTCAAAACCAAAATCAGCCATCTCGTAATTTTCCCAATTTTCGTCGTAGACTTTTTGCTTAATTGTTAAATCCACACCTCTTGGCTGAATACTTTTAAACTTTTCTTTATAACTTTTCTTAAGTGCAGACATTAAAAATTCGGGCATTTCTAAATCCTTAATTTCTAATTCCATGTCTTCGATATTAATGCCTACATCATGCATCAAGTTAATAATTTCTTCTTTGCCGTTATCATTTTGTTTCATGTAATCTACCGTAACAGATAGAAGTTGGCTCGTATCATCAGCATCAAATATTTGAATATCATCAAACCATTTGTAAATTTTCATAGCCATTTCATTATTACAAAAGTTAGCCCATGATAGGAACAATACATCTTCTCTTGTGTTTTTAATTACATGTTCGACATTCTTAAAATCCTTAGTATTTAGTTTAATAGTTTCAAATTCGCTACCGGAACGTGTGAACACATTTGTTGTTCGCTGCGCCTTCTTATCGAGATATTCACTTGTTATTTTATTGTTTAGAATAGAAAAACCATAATCGTATAATATATCATCTATAATAAATGAAATTGAAAACTTGATTGGCTTTTCTTTGGATGATTTGTTAAACAAGAAGTAATTTATACTGGAAATTATCTTTGTTTGTACATCTAATTCTGATGTAACAACCGCCTTCATAAAAGACAGTGCATTAATAAAGTTTGTTTTTCCACTACCATTTGCACCATACATCAAGCAGCTTTTCAGCAATTCACCATGTGGTGTACTAAATGTATTAAGTTCCTTGTATCTATTGTCGCTTTTGCTAACAGTCATTGCAAATTCTGTATTGTTATAAAATGATGCAAAATTTTCAAAAGTAAATCCTACTAACATTTTAAATTCCTCCAATCTTAATTCTATTAGTATTATATACTTAAAAATCTATTTTGTCAATACTTAAATTATAAATTTGCATTTTTTTCACAAATTTATAATTTAAGTATATGAATTTTACATATTTAATATACTAAATCTTTATTTTTTTATCAATTGCCAATCTTGCCATATCTGCCATATGTCCGGTTATATGTGTATAATACTTCAATGTAAATTCAAGTTTTGAATGTCCTAACATTTCTTGCACATATCTCGGGCTTATACCACTTTCAGCTAATATAGTTGCATAGGTATGCCGAAGATTATGAAATTTAAACGGGATATGTAAATCATCTCGGATTATTCTTGCTAAAAATTTAATACTATTATGTGTCAGCATTTCACCGTTTTCTTTTACATTTATGAGGTCCGTTACCTCTAAATAGTTTTCCTTATTTTTATGAAGTCTTTCGGTTACAAAGTTTCTTTTATATCCCTCGCCGTAGAGTTTTTTATTCTTTGCTTGTTGTTCTTTTAACTCTTTCAAGAATTTCACAAAGTTATCCGATATGTTTATAGTCCTATATGAGTTTTTAGTTTTGAGCGGGCAGAAGCACCATTTTCTATCCTGATATAAAAGTTGCTTATTAACACTTATAGTTTTCTTTTCAAAATTTACATCATGCCATCTAAGCCCCATGCATTCGCTTTCTCTTAGTCCGGTATTGAGCGCAATATAAAATGGTATTCTTACATTTGTATTTTCAAGCCTTTTATA
Source organism: Clostridia bacterium (assembly GCA_045654685.1). GTDB lineage: Bacteria > Bacillota > Clostridia > UMGS1810 > UMGS1810 > RGIG1828. The sequence continues at coordinate 4,722 of JAZONV010000037.1, forward strand.
CATAGCAGCCAATTCATCCGGTGAATATACTTTAATCTCACCGACATGCCTCGGATCGGGAGGAGGCAAAACATCATCGAATATGTTGTGTTTCATATACCTTTTTCTGTGGGCATAATCGAAAATACACTTTAGCGTTTTGAATAAGCCTTTTACAAATTCCTCACTATATTTTTTGCTCTTTTCATTTACGAATCTCTCAAGTGCCTTTTGTGTAACTGCATACATATAAAAATCTCCAAATGCAGGTTTAAAATGATTCCGATACATTGAATCATACTTTTTAAGTGTTGCATAGGCTCTTGTCAGTTTTCCCTCAAGTTCAATAAATTCCTCGTAAACTTCGTTAAAAGTTATTTTCTTGTTTTCAGGATAAACACCCGTTTCTTCGTAGTCATTTACAAACTTTGTGAGTGCAAGCTGTGCTTCTTTTTTAGTTTTGAAACCGCCTTTCTCAATTTGTTTGTTCTGACCGTCAACAGCGCTTACATACACCCGATACGACCATGTTTTTCCCTTTCTTCTGATACTACCTTTCATAATAAATCCTCCTGTAATGTATTAAGGTTTCCCTTATTCACATTATACAGAAGTCTTGAAATCCTTGGTGCATCTGCGTTTGAACGCAAAATAAGGGAAGACACAAGAAAATTCATCGTAAAAATTTCTTTCCCTTGTCTATCCCTTATTTGCCCTTAAATTATCATTTTTATATGCAAAAACTCGTCGTAGTTTCGTGACCAGGAAGTACACGAAACATTCACACCCAAAAATCGCATAAAAACAGGGGTTGAGAAACCTCAACCCCTGTATCAAATCGTATTTATTTGTATCTATTTTTATTTAAAATAGCGGTTTAAGAGACCCTCTAAACCTCTACCGTGCCGAGCTTCGTCACGAGCCATTTCATGAACAGTATCGTGGATAGCGTCAAGACCGTTTTTCTTTGCACAGCTTGCTAAGTCAAATTTGCCCTGTGTTGCGCCATATTCGCAGTCAACTCTCCATTTGAGGTTGTCTTTTGTTGTAGCTTTCATGTTGGGTTCGAGATCTTCTCCGAGAAGTTCTGCAAATTTAGCAGCGTGTTCTGCTTCTTCATAAGCTGCTTTTTCCCAGTAGAGACCAACTTCGGGATAACCTTCTCTGTGAGCAATTCTTGCCATGCAAAGATACATTCCAACTTCTGCACATTCACCGTTGAAGTTTGCCATAAGCTGTTCAAAGATATATTTTTTGTCTTCTTCGGAAATATCGGGGTTGTTTTTTACAGTTTTGCCATATACGCCATATTCATGTTCAGCTGCAAGAGCTGCACCTTCCTGCATTTCTTTGAATTTTTCCTGGGGAACCTTACATACCGGACATTTTTCGGGAGCTGCGTCTCCTTCGTGAACATAACCGCAAACTGAGCATACAAATTTTTTCATAATTTTTTTCTGCTTTTTATTAATAATTTTTTATAAACAATTGTTACATGTGCCGGAATAGAAGATTTCTCTTTTTGTAACATCAAAACCTTCAAGTCCGCATTCAGCATCTGCGCTGATTTTGAAGTCATACACTTTCTCGCACTTGTCGCATCTGAAGTGACCGTGATGGGCAATGTCGGCATCGTATCGAATTTGTGTTCCGTCGATGGAAAGAGCTTTCACAAGTCCTGCTGATACAAAAAGCTTTACGGTGTTATACACAGTAGTTTTTGAAAGTGTGGGGGCACCGGGGTGCAGTGCCTTATATATGTCGTCAACGGTGGGATGGGATTTTGTACCTCTGAGATAATCATATATCATAACCCTGATGATTGACGGCTTTATGTTGTAGTTCAAAAGAACGGTCGCGCTGTCCATAGTGCACCTTCTTCCTATGTTTGATTCTGTAATGATTACAACTCTGTATTGATTACAAATTTATAATAGCACATCTTTTTTCTTTTGTCAACACTTTTTTTAAAAATTTTTTTGGGATTTTTCTGTTGTATTATGATTGGATTTGCTTGGTGAGACAAATATTGATTATTTCCATCAAAAAAGAGAAGCACCGCCGTATGTGCATCTCCTTTTCAAATTTTGAAACCAATTCAAGATTAATATATTCATCTGTATTTCATATATGAATTTTCATCACAGATTTTCTCTGTGTATGAGATGGGATAAAGATTCCACATATATATGACAGTTTTCGAGAATTTCATCCATGAATTTAAGCTCTGTTTCTTCTTTCACACCCACAACACGATATCCGTTATCCCAGGCAGTTTTCATTGTATGGTGTGCATCTTCAAAAACAGTAACGCTGTTTTTTGAAAGTTCCATTCTTTTGTAACATTCGTCATATATTTTAGATTCTCTTTTGGTTGTTCCAATTTCGGGACAGGTGAGAACAAATTCAAACATATCATAAATTCCGAGTCTTTTGAGTGCAAGGATAACCTCATCTTTTTGTGATGCTGTGGCAATGCACATTTTTATTCCTTTTTCTTTGGCAAATTCCAAGAATTCCAAAGCACCGGGTTTGAGGGTTGCTTTTTCTTCATAAAGTTCTCTCACCATTTTTGTGGCATGTTCAAAAGCTTCATCCGACGTTACGGGAAGGTCATAGGCTTCGCAAAGATAACCGCAGGCAATTTCAACGGTCATGGAACGGACTTCGCTTCTGATGTGGGGACTTGGGATTTTACCATAGTGGGAAACAAGTCTTGCAGGGAAATTTTCATAAAAACTCATGGAATCCAAAAGTGTTCCGTCAAGGTCGAATATGAATCCTTTAGAGTCCATAATCCTTTGGGCAAGGGAATATTTGCAACCGCAAAAATCCTGACGATACATATTGAAATTCTTTGATATTTCGCAGGAACGCTTGTAGCCCTCTTTCTTTTTGAAGTCGGACACAAGATATCTGATGCCATATTTTTTTCCCAGGGATTCTCCAATGGAATTTAGCCTTTTGGCATCTTTCAGAGGAGAAACGGAAAGGGTTGTGGTGAAGAAATCAAACCCCTTTTCCTTGGCATATTTTGCGGAAGTTTCAAGGCGAAGCATGAAACACTCGGTACATCTTTTGCCGCCTTCGGGTTGGTTTTCAAAACCTTTAATATTTTTGGCAAATTCATTTTCGTCATAGGGGAGAGTTGCAAATTTGATGTTTTTCTCCGGCATAAATTCTTTGCAGAATCTTTCCTGCTCTCTTTGTCTTTTCAAAAATTCCGTTTCGGGAAAAATGTTGGGGTTATAGTAGAGAACGGTGACATCAAAATATTCACACAGTACCTCAAGCACACTGCTGGAGCAGGGTGCACAACAACTGTGAAGCAAAAGCGTGGGTTTACTCCTGAAATCTTTTATTAAACTTTTGTCAAAAAGTTCTTTCATTATATATTCCTCATTTTATAGTTTTTCTTAAAACACTGATATATCTTGACAATGTGAATATTGCAACAAACTGAATTACCATATTAAGAAGTGCCGCAGGAGTACGCAGTATGACTGCTGCATTATATGTCATGTTCAGAATAGGTGCTAAAAAGTAGGATGTGAGACCGAGGTTGAGAATAAAAATGTGAAATAGTATTGTAAATATTACTTTCATCACGGTTTTATACCCTGTCCAGGAGTGAGCGCTGAAAAATACGAGACCATAGGTGAACCCGTAGAGAAATTCCACAAAGGTAATCTGGGGAATGAGACCTCCGCCGACGGGGCTTATTATAAATGCAATTACATCGGACAATGCCCCGACAAGACCGCCCCACAGGGGACCGAAAAGAGCGCCTGCAATGAATATGGGAATGAATTTTGTTGTGATTTTAATTCCCGCTCCCACACGAAATGTTCCGTATATTCCAAGAACAACCGCAAGGGCAATGAGCATTGCCAATGTGCACATTTGACGAACTCCGCCGGTTTTCAACGAAAAATTTACGTCAAAGCAGGAACACAAAAGTCCCAAAAGAAGTGTGGCAAGAAAGAGTCTTATGGCAAAAGACAGGTCAAGGGTGAGATTCAGAAACGATGACTTGAAAATCACCAAAAGGGAAATGTCATCTCTGAAAAAAGATGAATATATTTCTGCACCAAACAATATCAAAAGTACAATAAGGGCACAAACAGATGTGCTTTTGTTATGGTTGAAAAGGCCTGTTTTCTTTCCAAGGTACAAAGATATGGCGCAGATGATGATTACTTTTAGAACTGAAAATAGAATTTCCGGCATTAAAAAAACCTCTCTTTTATGCAGAAAGGCTGTTACTTAAAGGTGATGTAACAGCGGATGAAAAATTGCATCGCGGGGCGGATTTGAATCTGCCTCTTCGTTCGGCGACTATACTCCCATTCACCGACACTTTACGCACAATTTCTGCTCTGCTAAATAATATGATACACACAGTATATCACAATACTGTGTGTATTTCTATATATAAATTAAACAATTATTGGTTTTCAATTTTGATTTATATAATCATTTTATTTCATACACTCTCAATGCATTTTCGAAGGTGATGTTTTCGATGGTTTCCAAATCCTCGCCACGTACCAATGCAAGGGTTTTTGCAACCTCTCTCACATAGGCAGGCTGATTTCTTTTTCCGCGATAGGGGACGGGGGAAAGATAGGGGGAGTCAGTTTCGGTGAGCATTCTGTCTGCGGGTACATACTTTGCAACCTCAAGAGCCGTATTTGCATTTTTGAATGTGAGAGGTCCTGCAAGTGAAATGAAAAATCCCATATCAAGAAGAATTTTTGCAGATTCCTTACTGCCTGAATAGCAGTGAATGATACCTCTTGCATTTTTGTGACACTTCAGAATGTCAATGGTGTCTGCCATTGCATCTCTCGTGTGTACGGTTATGGGGATGTTTATTTCTTCAGACAGGGAAAGCTGACGGTCAAACCAATGTCTCTGATTCTCTCTTTTGGAATTGTCATAATAGTAGTCAAGACCAATTTCCCCAAGGGCAACAACCTTTTCTTCTTTGCAAAGATTTCTCAGTGTGTCCATATCGGATTCTTTCAGAGAATCTGTATCGTGCGGGTGAACCCCCACAGCAGCATATACATAATTGTATTTTTTTGCAAGTTCAACAGCACCAATACTGCTTTCAATGTCATATCCAATTTCGCAATATGCTCCCACACCGTTTTCATGAAGTGCAGTTATTATTTCGTCTCTTTCGCCATCAAATCTTTCATCAAGAAGATGGGCATGTGTATCAAAAAGCATATTTCCTCCTATATGTCCAGTCTGTTTCTTGTTCCGCCTGAATTGAAACTGTCTATATTTTTGCAAATCTCATCAAGGCATCTCACTCTTGCTTCATATGCACCCCATGCCATATGAGGTGTGAGGCAAACATTTGGAAGATGCATAATTTCAGAAAAGGGGTGGTCTTCGTCAAAGGGTTCTTTTGAGAATACATCACATCCGAAAGCTCCGATAGTTCCGCTTTTTACAGCATCGGCAACAGCTTTTTCGTCTGTCACCAAACCTCTTGCCACGTTTACTAAAATCACGTTTTTCTTCATCATGGAAAGTCTTTTTTGATTTATAAGATGGCGTGTGTCATCTGTGAGAGGGGTGTGAACTGTGATAATATCGGATTCTTTGCAAAGGGTGTCTATGTCAGCGTTTTCATATTCTTCAGACGGAGTTCTTTTATTGACTAAAACTCTGCACCCAAAAGCCTCTGCCACTTTTGCAACTCTTTTTCCTATGTTCCCAAGTCCCACAATGCCCCAGTTTTTTCCCATGAGTTCGTTGTAGATTGGTACAAGATAGTTTGCAACACCGCCCTTTGTGTAGTCACCCGAGGTGACATGAGCTGAAAATTCGCTGATACGACAGGCAAGATTCAGAACAAGGGCAATGGTCAGTTGTGCAACAGAATCGGTGGAATAGCCCACTACATTGCAAAGTGCAATTGAATGTTTTTTGCAGTAGTCTATGTCCACATTATCAAAGCCCGTTGCAAAAAGGCATATCAATTTCACTTTTCCCGGATCGGGCAAAGTGTTTTCGTTGATTTTAACTTTATTTATAATAAGGATTTCGCTGTCCATGCAATGAGATGGGGTTTCTTCTTGTGTGGTTGAAGAATGAATTTCAACATCTCCGTAATTTTTGAGGACGGATAAATCAAGGTCATCACCAAGAGTTGATGAGTCCAGAACGGATATTTTCATGTGGGCACATCCTTTCGTCTATTTGCAAATTATTAGTTCTTTTGGGGATTTTGTCAGGATTATTGCGTTTTCTTTGTCAACAACTACCATATCTTCAATTCTGACTCCGCAAAGTCCGGGGATGTATATTCCCGGTTCAACAGTTACAACATTTCCTTTTTTGAGTTCTTTTTCATTTCGGGGAGAAAGGTTAGGACTTTCGTGGATTTCAAGCCCAACACTATGACCGAGAGAATGAGCGAATGAACTGGGATAGAGGGAGTCGATATAGTCTCTTGCAATCTTGTCAACATCACATGCACGCACGCCTTCTCTTATGGCTTTAATTCCATCTTTCTGGGCTTTGAGAACAGTTTCATATATTTTCCTTTTTTCATCACTAACATCACCCACAGCCACAGTACGGGTCATGTCACTCATATATCCCATATATACAGCCCCAAAGTCCATAACCACAAGATCGCCTTTTTTCAATGGTCTGTCCGATGGAATGGCGTGGGGGAGGCTTCCGCGTTCGCCGGCGGCAACAATGGTTGAAAAAGACGGGGACTCTGCTCCGTTTTTCTTCATGAAACAGTCGATTTCTGTACTGACTTCTTTTTCTGTCATGCCTTCCTTTATATATGAGCATATGTGTGTAAATGCCATGTCGGAAATTTTCACAGCTTTTTTTATATATTCAATTTCATTTTCGTCCTTGATTTCTCTTAAAGAGGAAATAAGTTCACCAACGGGAACGAGATTTGCCGCCTGTTGAGAGATTTTTTGATAGTAGGAATATGTTACGAAAGTATCTTCAAATCCCAGATTTTCCGAGGAAGACACAAAATCTGATATTTTAACCTTTGTTATATCCATAACCTGAAAATCAGGGCAGGCAGATTCTGCATATTCTGTATATCTTGAATCTGTTGCAAGAATTAAGCCTGCATTCCCCACTATGAGATATCCTTCGCCCTGATAAAAATTTGAAAGATAATACATGTTTTTGGGATCGGTTATGAGGATATTGTCCAAACCTATATTTTTCATGGAATCAAGCAGTTTTTCTAATCTGATATTCATAAATTACCTCACAGGAACTTTTTGACATTTTTCTTCTTACATACATCAGCTATAGGGCATAGGCTGCATTTGGGAAGTCTTGCATCGCATATTGCTCTTCCGTGATACACAAGCTGATGGCAAAATCTTGTCTGATAGTCATCGGGAACAATTTTCCTCAGTGCAAATTCAATTTTTACGGGATCCTTTTCTGCTACAAGTCCGATTCGGTTTGTAAGACGGATTGCATGAGTGTCTATCACAAGGGATGGTTTGCCGTACACATCTCCCAAAATGAGATTTGCGGTTTTTCTGCCAACCCCTTCAAGGGTCAGAAGGCCATCCATGTCAGAGGGGATTTCGCCTTGAAAATCGCTCAAAATCCTTTTGGAGGAAGCAATTATATTTTTTCCCTTGTTTCTGTAAAATCCGCAGGATTTTATGAGATCGCAAAGTTCGTCTTCACGAGCATTTGCAAAATCTTCAACATTTTTGTATTTTTCGAAAAGTGCAGGTGTTACAAGATTCACCCTTGCATCTGTACATTGGGCAGAAAGTTGTACTGCAACAAGAAGTTGATGAGGAGTTTCAAAATCAAGAGAGCATTTTGCATCTTCATAGACTTTGTCGAAGACTTCTTGGATTCTTTGTATAATTTCTTTCTTCTTCATTCAAACACCCCCTGATGCAGATTTTTTGAAGCATAAAAAGAATTGGTATGAATCTTTTGGCTGTAGGGTATGTCAAAGCATATTCCCCTATGGCAAAAATTTCTATTTTACAACAGCTTTGATATCAACAGAAGGAACCTCAATATATTCCACGTTACTTGCAAGTTTTGCCGCTTTAACGGCCTTTAGGGTTTTATCCGAGTATATATCAGACACATCTATTTCTTCTGTATAAACTGTTTTATCGCCACTCAAATATTTTTCGAGGGCTTCTTGTGTGCCTCTGAGTTTGACGGTCATTTCTATTCCGGCAGAGTCTTTTCCTGATTCGGAAATGCAGGAAAGTGTAACCGTCTGACCGTTACTGTTTTCTTTTTTCTCTCCTTTGTATTTTGGAGCAAGAGTGATTTTCACGTCTTTTTGGGTGTAGATACCGAAATTGACTTTCACATATTCCACGCTTTTGGTAAATTGACTCGGGTCAATCTTTGTGCCGCTTGCATCTTCAAAAACAATGAGAAGACTCTTTTCGGAATCTGTTACGGAAAGTGATGAATGGTCAAGCTCTATATATGCTCTGCTTACGGATTTTACCACATCCATAGGTCCTGTAATTTTAACCTTTTCAGTTTTCACATTAAGATTTTCGATTTCGTATCCCTGGGGAAGTTTTCCCTTTTCGACAAGTTCAACATCCAAATCTGCCTGGGTGATGGTGTCAACGGAAAACTTAAGTGTTGCAGGGGTTATTTGTGTTATAACAACCGATGGTATTTCGGTTTCAACTTCGGGTTTGAGGGTGAAACTGCCTGCTTTGTCAACAGTTATCATGTTGAGAGTGCATAAAAGATCTGTAGCACGAACTGATGATACGGAGCTTCTGTTTCCTTTGATTTTCACATCAACGGTCATTGTTCCGTTTGTAAGAGCCTGATATTCACCTTTTATCTTAAGGCTTCCTTCATCAAAAAGACGGCTGACATTTGTGCATGTGACGGGAACATTTTTGACCCACATCTCATATGTTGGGCGAACTTCATACACAACGTATACCCATAGAAGTATGGAAAGCACCAAAGACAAAATTGCATAAAATGTGTTGGATTTCAAAAATTGTCTCATTTTTTCTTCACCGCCCATGAAAAGATTTTTTCTTTTGTTCCTTTTTCGGAAGGTTTGTCTGAATCGAGAATGGTATTGATTTCTCTTTTCAATGATGCAGGAGTATAGTCTCTTTTTATACTTCCGTTAAGAGCCATTGAAATTGTTCCTGTTTCTTCCGATACTGCAATGGCAATGCAGTCAGTCACTTCAGAAATACCGATAGCCGCTCTGTGTCTTGTTCCCAGTTCCTTCGAAAAACTGTTGTTCTGGGTGAGGGGAAGGAAGCAAGCCGCAGCCTTTATGCGGTTGTCACCGATTACAACTGCCCCATCATGAAGGGGGGTGTTTGGAACAAAGAGATTCACCAAAAGAGCCTGACTTATGTGAGAGTCAAGTCTCACACCGCTTGCCATGATGTCACCGAGTTTAGTGGAACGTTCAATCAAAATCAGAGCACCTGTTTTTGTTGCCGCGAGTTTTGCAACTGCCGTGCATATTTCTCCCACATCATTTACCTCTTCATCATCATTTATTTTCACAAACTTCCAAAAGGTTGTGGTTCCCACTTTTTCAAGGGCACGACGAAGTTCCGGCTGAAATACAATCAGCACCGCAATAAGTCCAATCTGGAGAGTGTTTTCCAACAGATAGTTTACAGCATTGAGTTGAAGTACACTTGATACATACATAAAAGCAACAAGGAGAAGAATTCCCTTTATGAGGGTGGATGCTCTTGTTTCTTTGATAAGTTTTATGCCGTTATAGATAACAAGGGCAACTATCACAATATCAATTATGTCTCTTAATTTGATAATTTTGAGATTATCAAAAACTGTCATAAAAAAGTTTTCCACTACATTTCACCTCTTAAATATTATTTATTTTTCTGACACTTACTTCATAGAGCATTATGCTCATTGCCGTTGCAACGTTCAGAGATTCTGCTCTGCCTTTCATGGGAATGGTCACTCGCCTTGTGCAGAGTTTTTCAACATCTTCTGAAATTCCGTTTGCTTCATTTCCCATTACGATGACAACTTTTTCACCATATGATGCATCTCTCGAGTTTTCATCTGCATCCGGAAATGTTCCCACAATTTCAAATCCCGAATCCTTGAATGTGCCAAAGGTTTTTTGAGGGTTGTCGTCTGTGAATATGGGAACGTTTAAAATGCTTGCCATTGATGAGCGGACAACCTTGGGATTGAAAATATCAACGCATCCTTTTGATATGACTATGGCATCTGCCCCAAGAGCATCGGATGAGCGAATTATTGTGCCCATATTTCCGGGGTCGGTTACGGAATCAAGATATATCACGGTTTCAAAATCATCTGTACGCATATTATCACTTGAAAAAATCTCATAATTTATGACTGCAAGAATCCCCTGGGAATTTACTGTTGTTTTCAGAGAATCAAAAAGAGAATCTTCCATAACATAAACTTTTGTGTCCGACAAATCAACAGATGAATCAAATGTTTTTTTGACTATCACACATTCAATGTCTGCACCGTTTGAAATTGCATCTCCGACCGCTCTCACACCTTCTGCAAGATATTGAGAGTTTTTGCTTCTTCCGTTTTTGGTCTGAAGTTTTTTTATATGCTTATATAAAGAATTCTGACTGCTTTCTATATAGACAGGCATCTTCAACTGTTCCTTTCACGTATTTGTGCTTATATAATACACACATTATATCATACTACATTATACTATATATAACAAATTAGTACAAGTAGTTTTTTTGATGAAGAATGTATTTTTTGGAACTTTTCAGGCAAAATATTCTTATAACTGTAAAAGGAGTAAAAAATATGGGATATATATTTGCAATTATTGCAGGCGCGGCAATGAGCGTTCAGGGTGTTATGAACACAAGGCTCAGTGAAAAAACAGGGCTTTTTGCATCAAATGCCTATGTTCAGTTAACCGCTTTTATTATTGCCCTTGTGGCAATGCTCATAAGCGGAGGAGTGAATTTGAAAGCCTTTGGAGAGGTCAACAAATTCTATTTGTTCGGAGGACTTTTCGGATTTATCATAACTTTAACGGTTATGCTGTCCGTCAAAGGTCTTTCTCCCACCATTGCCATATCCACAATTTTAATATCACAACTTGTATGCGCCGCTCTTATTGATGCATTTGGTCTTATGGATTCTGAAAAAGTTGCATTCACATGGAACAAATATGTGGGAGCTTTGGGGATGATTGCGTCAATGTTACTCTTTAAATGGAGCCCAAATATTTAAAAAATTGTCCAAATCGTTCAAGTTGATGGTCATATGCCACATTTGACATGTTTGTCATTGACTTTGAATTTTTGATATAATATAATGTATCCGTAATGTAGCCCTATGGAGTGTTGATGTCCAAAGGCGATGTAAATGAAATCTTTAAAAAGGAGTCTCGGATATGTTAAATCTTTCCATAATGAGTCTTAAAAAAGACCATATTGATGAAATCTGCGAAGATATCATCGAGCAGCAAAAAAGCGGTGCTACCACTCACGCAATGATGATGATGACCTTCAATCCAATCGGCACACCTGCCATTGACAGAGCCGAGGAGCAATGCAAAATCTACGATCTCTACAAAGAGCGTCTTGACAAAGCAGGGGCAAAACACGGAGTTTTGGTTCAGGCAACTCTCGGTCATATCACCAAGCCGCCAAAGCCCTATCCTTTTCAGCCATCTGTGAGCCTTGTTACAGGGGAAGAAAGAGACGTTACATGTTGTCCTTTAGATCCTCAATTTCAGGAATATATCAAAGACCAGATGAAAACTCTTGCAAAGAGAAACCCCGCTCTTATAATGATTGATGACGATGTGGGACTTCTCTACAAGCAAACAAAAGGTTGTGCCTGCAAATATCACATGGCAGAGTTTAACCGCCGTGCAGGAACTGATATGACAAGAGAAGAAGTTTATGCCCACACTCAGGGCACAAGCGAAGAAGATAAATTCTATACTGACATTTATGTTGAAACCCAGAAACACGGTCTTGTGTCTTGTGTAGAGGCAATGCGCGCAGGAATTGATGAAGTTGATCCCACCATTCAGGGAATAGTATCGGGCATATATACCACCACATTCTGCGAATTTTCAGGCGATATCGCCCAGGCTTTCAAAGGCAAGGGAAATCCTGCCATTGCGAGATTAAACGGCGGTCCCTATGCCAACAGCTGGCAGGGAAGAACTTTCACACAAGCCTTTTTCAGAGCCGCAATCTTAAAAGAAAACGTCAAAGACAAAGTGGACATTTTTCTGGCAGAAACAGACACCTGTCCTCAAAACCGCTATAGCACAAGTGCCGCTTTGATGCATGGTCACTTTGTTGCAGATATTCTGGAAGGTGCAACGGGTGCAAAACACTGGATTACCAGACTTGGAGCATATGAGCCCGATTCAGGAAAAGCATACAGAAAAATTCTTTCAAAATATGAACATTTCTACGAAAAACTTACAGAATATGTGAAAGAACTCAAACCCTTCGGTTGCCGTATCCCCCTCACTTTGGCGCAAAATTACGGCTTTGTGCCAACAAGTCAGCCCATGAATCTTTCGCCCTGGTCAACATGCTTCCTTGAACGTATGGGTGTTCCCATGTATTTTTCAAATGATGAGGGTGGAGCGATTTTCCTTGATGAATTTGCTGTTGATGGATTCAGCGATGAAGAAATCACAAAAATGCTCTCGGGAAGTTTGTATCTTTCAGGGCCTGCCGTACAAAAGCTTAACAATCGAGGATTCACAAAATATATGGGGGTTGAGGCAGAGGAACTTGGCGGTGTTAAAATCTCCAGCGAAAGAGTTAACAATAACTATTCTGCACTTCAATATGAACAGAAAAAACTTGTTCCCACAGATGATGGCACAGAATGGGTTTCACCTGTTATAATGACCGATCCGTTAACGGGAGAAGAGGAAAATGTGTTCCCCGGAGTTACCCGCTTTGAAAACTCTCTGGGGGGAGAGATAATCGCATATTCAGGAACTCCCGATATGCCTTTCAGATATTTCACAGCTTTCTCACTTCTTAATGAAAGCCGTAAAAAACAGCTCATATCACTTCTTTCTGCCAAGGGACATATCCCGCTTTATTGTCCCGGAGATGAAGAAATTTATCTACGTGCAGGCTATTTAAAGAACGGAGAAATCTTTGGGGCATTTTTCAATCTTGGTTTTGACCAGCTTGAAGAAATTACGATGGTATGTGAAAAAGAAATTTCAAAAATTGAAAAACTTCTGCCCGACGGAACAAAGGCAGAATGTAAATTCGAAAAAAGCGGAAATACATATACGGTATTTGAAAATGCAAATACCCTTATGCCCGTTATTTTGATACTTTCTTAAAAACAAGGGAGTGTCTCAATAAGTGATTTTTCACTGTATTGAGGCAACGCCCTCTTTTTCTGTCTGAAATGTGGATAACTTTTAGGAATTTCTCTGTTTTTGAGTACACAAAACAAAGTTCATCAAATTAGAACTCCAAAAATTGATTTATTCGATTTTTAGGCCACTTTTATCTCATGCAAAAATTGTCCCTGACGGTTGGCTACCGTCTTATTGTGCAATTTTTGTATGTTGTATGCCAAGCAAAGAACGAGAATTTCTGTCCTCACATTGCTTGTTCCTCTTGTTAGAAATCGTCTGAACCCCATATCTTCCTTCAATACTCCAAAGGCACCTTCAACTTGTATTGAACGATTTATCCTAAGCAATATTCCTTGCTTGGTGTTGATTCTTTCAAGCATTTCTTCTCTTTGCTTTTTAAATATTTTGGATAATTCAAATCGCTTGGTTCTTTCTTCAAGTGGTGTATTGCACCTTGCATTATGCTTTATGCACTGTGCCTTGTGTGGGCACCCTTTACAACTTTCGCATTGGTACATTGTTTTTTCTGATATATATCCACTTGATGTTTTGGACTTCCGCATACCGACATTAACAAGTTTTTTGCCGTAATGACAAATGTATGTATCTGTGGCTTCATCATATTGCATATTTTCTGCTCTGCCTATGTCGTTTTTGTACTTTCTTGCTTTTGTCTGTTCGTAATTTGCCGGTTTAATACATGGCTTTTGTCCGTTGTTTTCAAAATATGTGTAGTTTTCTTCACTTTCATAGCCTGCATCTGCAGTCGGATACATATATTTGAAACCAAGTCGTTTTTCAACCTCTTTCATAAATGGAATAAATGTATTAACATCATTTCGTTCGTTGAATATCTCTGCAGCAACTATATATTCTGCATCAACTGCAATTTGGACATTGTATGCAGGTTTAAGCTGAGAGTTTCTCATGTGATCTTCTTTAAGATGCATAAATGTTGCACTCTCATCCGTTTTGGAAAGACTGTTTCTGTCCTTCATTCTACGAAGATAGTACTCATATTTTTTCTCACGTTCATACCAATCACAAAGAAGCTCGTAATCCCTTTGAAAATCTGTCTTTCGTTTGCCAATTCCCGACACAAAAGCTACTGTTGTTTTTATCTTATTAAGTTTATCTATGAATTTCTTCAGTCTTTTTGCTTTAACATCTTCTGCCAGATGCATTTTAAATTCGTATTTGGCAAGAAGTACAGGTAATTCCTTGTGCATTTTATCTTGCAATTTTGCCTGATGTTTTAATATGGCTTTTTTCCATACAAAAGAATATTTATTGGCATTTGCTTCTATCTTTGTACCGTCAACAAAAAGATTTTCACAAGATAATTCACCATGGTTTCTAAGCAACAGAACAACCTGATAGAAAAGATTATCGATGATATCTTTTAATCTTGTACTTCTGAATCGTGCTATTGTATTGTGGTCGGGTGCTTTTGCACCTTCCAAAAGATACATAAAGTTAATATCTCTTTTGCACGCAGTTTCAATTTGTCTTGATGAATATATGCAGTTCATATATGCGTACACAAGGATTTTAAAAAGATTCTTCGGTGACACTGCACAAATTTTCTCTTTTCGAGAATACGCTCTGTACAACTCTGTGTAATCCAATTCCTGGTATAATGTAAAAGACTCATCTAACAGTCATTTACAAATATACCTTTCTCCTTTCTTCAACCTTTTTAATCCGCGGTTGATTACGGTTTTAAATATTGGTATTATATAAATATGTGATGTGGATTTGTATACA
>JAZONV010000038.1:0-6138 GCA_045654685.1 Clostridia bacterium
CATCGGCTATGTTGCAATCGTTGCCCTCATCATCAATGGTTTTGGCATTCAGCTCACTCTCCCCGGTATTGCAGGTATCATCCTCACTATCGGTACTGCAGTTGACGCCAATGTAATCATCTTTGAAAGAGTAAAAGAAGAAATCAAATCAGGCAAAACTCTCCGTGCTTCTGTAGATGCCGGCTTCAACCGTGCATTCTCAGCCATCATCGATGCCAACATCACAACCATCATCGCAGCTGTTGTGCTTTGGTATTTTGGCTCAGGCACAATCATCGGCTTTGCAAAAACCTTGTTCATCGGTACACTCGTGAGCATGTTCACAGCTATCTTTGTTACAAGATTCTTGCTTCGTCAGCTTGTTGGATTCGGCGCCAAGAATCCCAAGCTCTACAGTGCATAAGAGGAGGGCTAAAGAATTATGTTTAACATTATAGAAAAAAGAAAAATTCTGTTTTTAATACCCTGCGTAATCATTCTTGCAGGAATTATCTCATTCATTGTTTTTGGCGGACTTAACACCGACATCGACTTTACCGGTGGTACTGCAATGGAAATCGAACTCGGTCAGAAATATGATGAAACTTTAATCAGAAAAACAATTGATGCAGTTGAAGGCGTAACAGTATCAAGTGTACAGAGTTCAGGTGCAGAGGGTGCAATTGTTAAGACTACAGACATCCCACACGAAAAGTTTGTTGAAGTTCAGGAAGCAATCAAAGCAGCATTCCCTTCTGCCGAAATCAAATCTGTTGATTCAGTAAGTGCAACAATCGGTAAAGAAATGTGGCTTAACGCTGCAAAAGCAGTAGCTATTGCTGTTATTCTTATGCTTATCTACATTTCAATCCGTTTTGATCGTTACTCAGGTCTTTCTGCAGTAATTGCACTTTGCCATGACGTATTAATCATAGTTTCTTTCTATGCAATATTCCAGTTCCCGGTTAACACAACCTTTATTGCGGCAATCCTCACAATTCTCGGTTACTCAATCAATGCTACAATCGTTGTATTTGACCGTGTGAGAGAAAACACACGCCTTATCAGAAAAGAAAGTTTTGCAAACATTGTGGACAAGAGTATCTGGCAGACAATGGGAAGATCAATCAACACCACAGTAACCACACTTTTCACACTCGTTTGTCTCTACATCTTTGGCGTAACTTCAATTCAGCAGTTTATGCTTCCTCTTTTGATCGGTGTAATATGCGGTGCATATTCATCAATCTTTATCTCAGGTCAGTTCTGGGTAATCTTCAAAGGAAAGAAAGCACAGTAATTTAAATTTATCTAACAAAAAACAACCTGCGTGGCTTCAGCCATGCAGGTTGTTTTTGTATATAGAATTTGTGTTTCACACAGTAAAAATCGATTGTATCCACGTGCGATTTTTCGGAAGACTCTTTTAAAAGTGATTGTCCTGACGTAAATTTCTGTATTCTTTTCTCTTTATCGCCGCCTCATACTTTTGTTTTTCATCATCTGTTTCTAAAATGAGTTTTGGGACTTGTGTTGGATTTCCGTCTTCATCTATTGCAACCATAATAAGATACGCTGTATTAATAATATCTTTTTCGCCGGTCAAGTGTTCCACATAGGTTTCAACACAAATCTCCATAGATGTTTTCCCGGCATAGGTTATATAGCCGTCAATGGCAATGGTATCATTGGCATATGCTGCACGCTTGAATATGAGACTGTCAACGCATGCGGTTGTAACATTTCGGCCCGAGTGTCTTCTTGCAACCACGGCAGCCACAATATCAATCCATTCCATAAGTTTTCCGCCAAAGAGTCTTTTGTAACCATTGAGAGTTCCTTGAGACAGTATCTGGACATGTTTTGTATATGAGTCAGAAACTTTTTTGCATTTATCCATAAATATATTCTCCTTTTGATGATGATATTACATTATCATTGTATCTGCTTTGTTATATTATAACCTGTTTTTGGAGATGAATCAAGAAAAAAATAAAAGAGTGGATATGATATTCACAAAAATAAAAATCAAACATATTATAGTATCAGGCTGAGCAAGTATCGCACTTGCTCAAATCCCGATTAATAATGGAGGTTATATTATGAGCGATAGGGGAAATGCCAATTGCAGCAATTCCAATGCAAATGGACTTTGCTCAAACGAGGTATGTATTCAGACCTGTAAAGTATATGATTCATGCCGAGATAAGGAATGTATTGAAAACTTAAGGGTATATCTTACAGAAAGTGGCCAAAGTCTTGTAGACAGAGCCACAAGTATCAGATGTCGCAGGTCAGAAGTAATATGGGTATATTCAGACGTGGAACCTGTTGCATTTAACAGAGGTTACTATAGTGTGGATTTAAAAATCTTTTTCCGCATATCACTTGATGTATTTACAAGTCTTGGAAGACCCACAACAATTGAGGGTATTGCGACATATGATAAGAAAGTCATTCTTTTCGGTTCTGAAGGTAATGCGAAAACATTTTCATCCGGTTACCGCGAAGGCGGAAGAGACATCCAATATTGGGCAAAAAATAATTTGCCGGTGGCACAGATTGATGTTTGTGTCACCGTTTTCCTTTAAAATCCTCATCCTTTTCATACGTTTAAAATTTGTTATAGTGCATATTGAAACAATAGTATTGCAAAAGTTGAATTTGTAAAAAAAATATTATCAAAATATATACAATTGCTTGACTTTTTGGATAATTAAGTATAGAATGTATATGTATATCTATAATTATGGGTTTTTATGCCCTTTTCAACAAATATGGATGGTGATATATTAGATTATGAAGAAGAAAACAATAATAAAATTAACCATATTGGCAGTTGTAATCGCCGTTATTGCGGCAATTGCATGGTGGCAATATGGTAATATAAAAGCGATATACTACGGCATTAAGTATTCATCTGATGATATTGATTATAAGATGAAGCACAGTCAGGACAATGTTAAGGAATATCTGGAATCAAATCCTCAATATAATGTTCGACCCACAGAACCTGTCGAGGAGGAACTTCATCAGGAAGGAATGATCACAGATGATGAGCTGACAGATATTATTACCGGCGAAACAAGTGTCGAAGAAGTATTCGGAACGGAGATTGAACTCAACGCTGAAGAAAAACTCACAATTACAGAAACAAGCCAGATTCTCGATAAGGAGTCTGCAGAAAAACTGAAATCGGAAGCAAAGGAATCGAAAGGCGATTCTCCGGAATCCGGACAACAAGAACCGGAAGTGGACAACTCTAAACGGATTTCAGAATGTGTGGCACAGATGTATGTTCTGAAATCAAATTTTGTATCAAGGCTTGAAGGTTTGTATAGTGCGGCAATAGCAGATTACAATGCAATGACACCGGAACAAAGAAAATCAGAAGGAAAGCAGACCATTATTGACAGGTATTATTCAAGTGCTGCATCTATGGAAGCAGAGTGTGATGGACAGGTTTCATCAATCTTATCTGAACTTACAACCTTGCTGAAAGAGCAGGGATCGACTACGGAATTGGTTGATAAAATCAAATTATCATACTACGAAGAAAAAAGTTTGAAAAAAGCGTATTATATCAACAAGATAAAATGAGGAGGGGCATAATGAAATCATTGAAAATTAAAAGAACAGTTGCATATATTCTCACAGTAATGATGATATTTACATGCATACCAACAGGGTTTGCGAAAACTGATGTAACTGTGTTTACCGATTTCCCTACCGGATGGTCTCAAGAAGCAGTAAAAGCCGGTGTGGATAATGGTCTTCTTTACGGAAGAACCGATACCACAATAGAACCCAAGGGGACTCTTACAAGAGCTGAAATGGCAACTATTATGAATAGGGCATTTGGCTCGAAAATTGAGGCGGATATTTCATCATATCCCGATGTTAAGCCTACCGATTGGTTTTATCATGAAATAGCCAAAGGTGTAAATATGCAAATTTTTCAGGGCGATGATACCGGGCTTATGCGTCCCAATGACAACATAACCAGACAAGAAGTTGCGGCAGTTATTGCAAGAGCCCTTGTTTTGGAGAGCAATGACTATTCCGTTTTGAATAAATATAATGATAAAGACAAAATTTCTTCATGGGCAAAACCATATGCATCGGTAATGACTCAAAAAGGATATATGCAGGGGAATGACCTTGGAAATTTCTGCCCTCTGGATAATATTACAAGAGAAGAGTTTGCTCAGATAATGCACAACATTTTCAAAACCTATTATTCAGAAGATGGATCATATACAAAGGTCGGAAAAGATAGTGCAATTATCCGTACTACAGATGTCACTTTGAAAGATATGACTATAGAAGGCGATCTTGTTTTAGGTGATGGTGTAGGAAAAGGCAGAATCAACCTTGAAAATGTTGAAATTAAGGGTAGACTTCTTTGCCGTGGTGGTGAAGACAGAGTCACACTCAAAAACACAACAGTAGGTGAAATGGTAGTTGTAAAGGATGTTAATGGTGTTGTTAATTTCCACAACTACAAAGACGAAGAACCATTTAAAGGTGTAGTTGAAATTACACCTGCAACATATCTTAAACGCTCATCCACCGGTGGCGGTGGTGGCGGTGGCGGTGGTGGCGGTGGTACCGTTGCTACAAAATATGATGTAGAAGTAGTAGGTGCCGGAAAAGACGGAACATTTAAAATCAAAAAGAATGATAATTTTGAATTTCCTGAATTGACATCTGAAGAACTCAGACAGTATCCTTCATTTGCAGGATGGATTGTTGGTAATGATGATGAAACTCTCCATGCCCCCGGAGAAACAATCAAAGTTACCAAAGATATGAAAGTTCATGCGGTTTTCTACTATTATATAGAACACTACTATCAGAATGAAGATCTCTCTGATAATTATGTTATTGATTCAACTCTCACATTCGAGGGTTTTGCAAAAAAAGGTACAGAAATAGTTGTGACTGAAAATGACCTTTTGGAAAAAGAAAATTATAAGCACAATGGTAATGAGGTAAAAGGTACAGTTTCAGATGAAGACAGACTCACTCTTAAAGTATATTACATAAGAGAAAAAGCACAAATCGTGTATAACCTTGATGGTGGAAACGGCACAGGCTTTGAGTCATCCTACATAGCTGTTGGAACTCAACTTACTCTTCCGCCAAAAGGGGATCTTGTAAAAAATGGACATAGCTTCTCCGGTTGGCTTGTAAATGGTGTGCTTTGTGCGCCGGGTGACACATATTTTGTAGATGCAACAGGCGATATAGTTGTAAACGCAGTATGGTCTGAAATCGGAAAGCAGACACTTGTTGTTGAACACTATCAGCAAAAGGTTGGAGGCAATTCGTTATCAGATTCAGGATATAGCCTTGCAAAATCTGATATAGTTAATGGTGTATATGTAGGCACAACTGTACAAGCAACAGCTTATATAAAAAGCGGTATATCTTCTGATGAAAATTATGACGAAGAATTCTACGGTTATGAGTTCAATTCATCTATGGACGAAAATCTTCAGGTGACAGTAGAAGAAGATAAGGCGGCAGTAATTAAAATATATTATACACGTATCAATGTTACTGTAACAATAGATTCAAATGGTGGTTCATCCGTTGGCAATGAACAGGTACAGTATGGCGGAGAATATACTCTCCCGGGTATCGGTGAGGTAACAAGACCAAATCACACATTAACAGGATGGAAGGATGAAACGGGCAGGGTATATTTCCCGGGTCAGACCGTTACAATTAGTAAAACAGATCCTAAATTTACAGCAATATGGGCACAGGTTTCTGTTGATTACGCAAACTACACAGTAGAATATTATCATCAGAATATTACAGATGATAACTATATAAAAGTAGATTCATATGTGGTGGAAAATGTAAGAATAGGAACTATGGTTACGGCACAGAGCAAAACATATGAAGGTTTTGAAATGAATGCTGCATCCTCCAACATCACAGGAAATGTTCTTGCAGGTGGAACTCTCACCCTTAAGGTGTACTATGACAGAAACACAATCACAGTATCCTTTAATGAAAACGGTGGAGCAAATACAGTTGCACCAAAAGCAGGAAAATATGAATCAGAAATAACACTTCCCACAGAAGCAGATGTTACAAAAGACAATCACATTCTTTCAGGTTGGAAAGATACACAAGGTGTAATCT
>JAZONV010000039.1:0-33294 GCA_045654685.1 Clostridia bacterium
ATCTTTCGGATGGCTCCGCTCGACTTGCATGTGTTAGGCACGCCGCCAGCGTTCGTCCTGAGCCAGGATCAAACTCTCAATAAAAATTTAAAATCAGAATCACATTCTGATTAAAGTTCTTTTGAAGTTTGTTAGCTCATAAAAACACTAACTTAATTTACTAAGTTAAAAGCACATATGCTTTCTTAACTCAAATTCTCTTTTCGAGAACCTCTCATACTGTTCATTTTTCAAAGATCAAATGTCGGTGTTCTCACGCGACTTGATTATGATACCACACACACATTTTTTTGTCAACACTTTTTTGCGAAAAATGTCACTTTTGTTGACTTTGCTAAAAACCAATGCATAAAATGACAATTATGTTAAAGTATTTACATAAAATACCTGATGATATTATAACAACATACGTTAATTATACTCCATTTTTTAGAAAATATTCAAAAGATATGGCTTTTTTTAAATTTTTGTGTTATATTATTAAATGTAGTCATGTGAGCTACCTACACAAATGCAAAAGGATGATATAAATATGAAAAAAACTTTGATAACGATATTGGCAATTATATATATAATGATGACATTTTTCCCGGCACTTTCTCCTGTGTTTGCGGAAAACTCAAAAAACGCGGAAAGCTCTGTCTCAGAAGAAAAAGATTTGTCAGATAATGATGACAGTAATGATGATAAGAAGAAAAAAGACAAAGACAAATCCGAAGATAAAGAAGATGAGGAAGAAGAAGAGTTCACTCCCATTTCAAAATATTTACTGATTGCTGATGTTGAATCATCAAGAATTCTATATGAAGATGATTCCGACAAAGAATTTAACCCCGGTGCAATGGTAAAAATCCTAACTGCCATAACTGCAATCGAAAATTGTGCCGATCTTTCAAAAAAGATTGCCCCCAAAATGCCGATTCTTGACGGATATGATTATGACAGCCATGGCAACATCGGACTTACATACGGAGAGAAAATCAGCATAAAAAACATGCTTGAAGCCATGATGATTACAGATGCCGGAGATTGTGCAATTACAATTGCGCACAATGTTGGGGAATCTTATGAAGAATTTATAAGACTTATGAACGAAACAGCAAAAAAAGCCGGAGCAACAGAAAGTGTATTTACAGACCCTGCCGGATTTGACAAAAAACATCAGAAATCAACTTTGGCTGACATGGCAAAAATTACTGCATATGCCCTTAAAAACAAAACATTTTGTTCAATTGCTTCAAAAGAAAACATTGAAATTCCGGCGACAAACAAAAGAGTAAGTACAAGAACAATCTTTAACAGAAATAATTATATTTCGAGATATTATTCTTTGGAATATTACAATCCGAATATCAAATTTGCAAAAAGTTATTATAACAGTGATGAAGACTGCGGAATGGTAGCTCACTATCAAACCTCATCATCTAATGTTTTGCTTCTTTGTGCAAAATCCAAATTCACCTATGCAAACAGGTCATATGATGATATTAATTATCTTATAGATTATGCCGGCAAAAAATTCAAACAGGTTACATTGATAAACGAAGGGGAATTTGTGCATGAGGCAGATATTGATAATGGTTACAACGCAGACAGAGTTCTCCTTGTAAGCACGACACAGGTAAAAGTCACCCTCGAAAACAATTATGAATCCTCCAAAATCGAGAAAAAAGTAAAGTTGAATGATGATATATGTGCTCCCATTAAGAAAGGGCAGTTTTTGGGTATGGCAAGTGTATATTATGATGGTGAAAAATGTGCGGATGTGAAACTTGTTTCATATTCAGACATAGAAAAAAGCAATATTACCTACTTAAAGAACAAAATCAAATCAATTGCAGATTCCGGATATTTCAAATTGTTTGTAGCAATTATTTTATTAATATTTATATATAATGTAATTAAAATTAACAGAGGAAAAAAATAAATTAAGTGGATATAAAATATTCAAATATCCCTGTTCGGGAATTTCACTAAATGCAACAATCCCCTGCATTATCCAAATGCAGGGGATTGTTTTTTTGATTATTCAGTAACAGAATCGAGTTTGAGATAGTTGTTTCTATTCATAAGATATGCACGGAAAGTGTGAGTATCCGAATCATAACTTTCCGGGATTTTAAGATTGATTAATGCGTTGTTTTCAGATTGAACACCGGTTTCAAGAACAGTTGTTTTAACTGATAAAAGTTTGTTGTTCTCATAAATTCCCACCAGTATTATACCTGTTTTCGCCGCATCTGTCAGGTTAGCAATTCCAACTGTTATCGCACTTGATTGTCCGGGAACAAAATCAGATTTGCCTATGTAGGATATACCGTATTTTGGAGGACACACAGAGAAATTATATGAACTATCTCCATATACTCCGTGGCCAAGAACTGTTTCAAGTCCGGTGTATTCTATTGCGCATTTTTCCCTTCCTGAAAATGTTACAAGAGGTGTGAGAGTTATTTCATTGTTTAATGAATCATATTCAAAGTCATAATCAACGCTTTCCCCGTCAACTTTAAACAAGAAGTTATCCTTCTTCATTGTTACCATCTTTTCAGAAAAAGCAAGAACTGCGCTTGCACCTGACAGAGGGAATGAATCAAGGCCTTCGCTTCTCTCACCATCTTTTTCGGTGTAGCCTGTTACATCAAATGTCTGACCATAGTTGGTAATAGAAATGTTGTCTATGTAGTAGGTGCTTTCTGCACTATCGCTGAAGTTCAAAAATCTTGGCAGGTTAACGTAGAGAATGTTTGAAAACCTATCGCCAAGGCTGTGATTTTTGACTGTCATAACACCATCCACGTATACGTCACCTGTTTTGGTATCAAGATTCATTACAGCTTTAACATTATACCATCTGTCTTTTTCAAATTTTCCTTCAGGTGCCAGATTGGATGCGCCTGTATTCTGTGCCGGGCCTGCAACAACCCATTCTCCGCCACCACCGGTTTTAACAAAGAACAAACGTACTGCTCCACCGTTAAAGTTTTCAAACTTTACGTCATATTCATATACAACCCAACCGCCGGAAAAGGCTTCGGATGTGCCTGCACCGGGATATCTCATTTCCCAGCCGACCTTGTCTGTGCCGGATATCGACACCTTCATACAATTGTCTGCGGTTTCATCATCAACAACAATTTCGGGTGTGTAGCCTTTGTTCCAATAGCTATATTCATAGAAATCGCCTTCGCTGAATTCGCCACTGTCAAAGCCGAGGAAATACCTTTTTCCGTTAACCTGATTGTATCTTACTAAATCAAGAACCACGGGCTCTGATTCGTCCATAACATATCCATCTGCATCTACAATTTTTGCGGACAATATATTTTCTCCCGATACACTTTCAAAAATGAAATCTCCGGATGAGTCGCTCTCTCCCACTTTGTTGCCGTTGTGATAGTAGACAATTTTTTCTCCATCTAAGAGATTTGCAGTTGTTGTTGTTTGTATTTTTGTGCCCATGAAACTATCGTTGTCATATTCACCTACAAGTGTGAGGGTTATATCATCTCTGGGAGGCTCAACAAAGAATCTCCACATGGTTTCTCCGCTGGCACCGGTGCCACGATATGTGTATTCAATTACACAAATTTCATCACCCATAAATGTTACAAGCGGAGTGATTGTCACTTCGTTATTTACAGAATCAAAGTCATAGTCAAAATCGATGTCTTTGCCTCCAACTCTGAATTTGAAATCATCTTTGACCATCGATGTCAATATTTCGGAGAATGACAAAACCACACTTCCGCCCTTGCGCGGGAAAGAGTCAAGTCCTTCATATCTTTCGCCGTCAATCTCGGTATATTTGTAAACATCATATGCACGTCCATAGTTTGCAACACTAATGTTATCTATGAGATATGTACTATGTGCATCATCTTCGAAGTTTACAAACCCGGGAAGAGTGAAGTAGGTAATATTTGAAAAATCTTCACCAAGATCATAATCTGACCACACGAGATTGCCATCAATATACATATCCATCTCTTTGTTATCAAGATTTACTACTGTTCTGATGTTATACCATTTATCAGTCTCAAATGCACCATCGGGAGCTTTTGACCATACTCCGGTATCTTTGGCGGGTCCATCACAGATAAATTCATCACTATCTGTTTTTATGGAGAACAGATTAACAGAGCCTGAGTTGAAGTTTTCAAAATTCACATCATATTCATACACTACCCAACCGCTTGAGAATGTGTTTGAAAGACCGCTGCCGGGGAATCTCATTTCCCAACCGTTATAATCTTCACCTGAGATGGAAATCTTCATACAATTGCCATCGGTTTCATCATTTGCAACAATTTCGGGAATGTAGCCTTTATTGCAAGATTCAAATTCATAGAAATCGTTTCCGTCAAAAACATCGGAATCAAATCCGAGAGAATATGTTTCACCTGACATGGGTGCGAATTTCAAAAACTCTAAAACTATTGAATTTGACACAGCCACAACGTCATTATATTCATCAATTACTTTTGCTGACAACACATTTTCACCGGCAACACTATAGAAACTAAAATCGCCGTCGGTGTCGCTTTCGCCAACTTTTTCATCATTGAGATAGTAAAAGATTTTTTCGCCTTCTAAAAGTTCTGCAGTTGTGGATACATTAATTTTTGTTCCGATGAAACAATCAGCATCATATTCCCCAACAATGGTCATTGATGGACCTTCTCTGGGGGGTGCAACATCAAATTCAACAAATGAATTGCCAAAAGCACCCATTCCATCTACTGTTTTAAGAGAGGAATACGCTATTTTACATTCTTCACCACCAAGAAATCTTTCGGTGGGAGTGAGAATTGCTTCGTTATTATCGGAATCGAAAATGAAATCAAAATCAACATTTTTACCATTTGCTGTAAACGTGAAGTCGTCTTCGGTTATATCGGACATTTCTCCGGCAAACTTCAAAACTGCACTTGCACCCTTGTGGGGGAAGGAGTCAAGTCCTTCATATCTTTCACCGCGATACTCGGTGTATCCTTCGGTGCCATAGCCTTCTGCGTAGTTTATGAGGGAAATGTTATCGATATAGTATGTGCTTGCGCTACCGCCGAAACGCATAAATCTTGGAAGGTGTACAAAGTATACATTGGTGAAGTTTGTGCCGAAAGTGTGACTATTAACCAGTTTGCCATCAACATAGCAATCACCTTTTCTGTTGTCAATGTCAACTACAACCTTAACATTGTACCATCTGTTCTTTTCAAATTTACCCTCCGGTGCCCATGAGGAATTACCTGTGCCTTCAGCCGGGCCTTGGCCTACCCATTCACCGCCGGTGGTTGATTTGATAAAGAATAAACGGGCTTCGCTACCATTGAAGTTTTCAAACTTAACATCATATTCATATACAAGTTTGCCACTTTTGAAAATGTTTTGTGCTTCTTTGCCCGGATACCACAGTTCCCAACCATTATGGCTTGAGCCGGATATTGATACCTTCATACAATTGCTGCCGGTCTCAGCATCTTCTACGATTACAGGTTCAGCAGCGCCTTTTGTGGTTGAATTATATGAGAGAAAGTAACTTTTACTGAATACTCCATCATCAAAATCGTTGGAAAAACTTTGTCTCCCCGGTATGGGAGTATATCTCATAAAATCGAGAACCAGGGGCTCAGAGGTGCCCAATACTGCACCATCTGAGCCAATAATCTTTGCAATTACCTTATTCTTTCCTGCAACGCTTTCAAATTCAAATTCACCGGGAGCATCACTCTCTCCTACTTTTGTATTGTTGAGATAATATTCAATTATTTCGCCATCTGAAAGCGATGCATCTGATTCAACTTTGATTTTTGCACCCATAACTGTGTCATAGGGATACTCGCCCACAAGTGACAGGGTTATTGTTCCATCTGCTATTGCTATTGCGGGAACGAGTGACATAATCATTGCGACTATAGTTATTAATGCTATAATTTTTCTTTTCATATATTACTCCTCCTTATTTCGCAATAGTAACAACTTCTAAAATTGAGTTCCATGTGTTCAAAGTATTACCGTGGCAAGAAAGTTTAACATATCTTCCTGTTGCATTTACGGGGAAGTCTTCAAGTTCTTCACTTTGTCCACTGCTCTGACCGCGATATACTTCAGTGTAGTTAATACCATCGTTTGAAACGAGAATTTCAAACATTGTGCTTCTGAGTTTTCCTTCGAGGAACGCCATCATAAGCTTTTCAATGTTTACTTCTCTTCCAAAGTCCATCACAAGATATTCAGAAGTACCATCTGCAGACCAACGGGTTTTGTAGCTATAGTCAAAGAGGTTTGCAGGGTCATTTCCGTCACTTGATGATGCATAGAATGAAACAGGTTCTACAACTTTGTTGATGTCTATTCTGTCGCTGAGGGAATCAGCAGATGCCTTCTTGCTGATTTTCAGAATTCTTACAAGTTTATCATATACTGTTGTGTAACCAAGAATGCTGGACATATCAAGAGGATTGATATAGAGAATACCATTATCTGCAATAAATGGTGCAGATGTGAGATTAACCGGAATTTGATTGAATATTGCATAGGTACTTCCTACTGTTATAATTGCTTCATAATTAAGGTTTTTCAAAACATAGTTGTTACCATTTTGAGTGATTGTTGCACCTCTTGCTGTGAAATCATCAGCTGAAAGATATGGCTGATCATCTTTTAAAATTGTTGCCTGACGGTTATAGTCAAAGTTTCTTGCATTAACGTTGTATATAAGATAATCACCAACTCTTTTAACTTTGTCGCTTCTGGGATAAGTGAACTGTGTTACATCTTCATCGTCAGAAACTTTGGAAATTGTGTATGTTCCGGGAACAAGACTTGCATAAGCTGCATTGTTCTCTTCGGTAACTTCACAAACAACGTTTATGCCTGCCCCTTCAATATTCCACTTACCAACAGCAAGATCGGTAATAAGAATACTCATTTTGTCGTAACCGTTATTTTTCACTGTGAGAGTGAAGTTTGTTGCAACGGGTTTTCTTGTTTTTGAGAACAGTACAACTTTGTCCATTGCAGTTACACCAACAAATGCGCCATTGTCTTCGTAATACATTGGCAAATCGGGAAGTTCTTTTTTGGAATCAGTTACATACATCGCATTGAGGAAAAGGTCGTCACGGGAAGCAATTTTGGGAGAAATTTCAAGTCTCCAGTCGCACTGCTCGTTATCATTGTCACCTGTATCCTCGTTGGGATAGTTCTTACCGTCTACCCAACTATCAAAGCCTTCGCCGCCGACTTTTTCAATTACGTGCTCCTTGGGAAGCATTGTGTTGATTACAAGCTTACCTGAAAAATCATAATCATCTCTTCTGACAATTGTCTGACTTCCATTAACTTCAGGTTCCTGAACTGCCTGAAGATTCCATGTCTTCTTGAATGACTTATCACTTGATGAAATGTTATCGAAGCAAACAAATATGAGAGGATAGTCAGTGTTAAAGGTGTTTATTGCTACCATTGAACGTGTATATTCAGGAACGGAGTCCGTGTAGGCAGCAGCAATATTGGATTTCATATAGCTGAATTCAGGTGTTTCTTTGTTGGGACCTATATACATTCCTTCCACGAAGGACTCGTCGGGATGAGAGAAGAACTCTTCAAGAGTTGTAGTGTTTTTCTCCCTTTTCTGTCCACCATCATTCGATCTTGAGCTGCCCCATGGTCCTTCATTGGGGTTATATACTGTCATACAGTTTTTGGAAATTGTTCTTCTGTAGTAGTTGAAAAAGTGAGATGTACCCCATCCACCTTCCTTACCCTGATAGGTACCGCCGTGACCTGCGAGTGTACCTTTGTAGTATATCTGGAAGTTACCGATATCTGAGTGATCATGGTCGTGGTCACCAACGAGTTTTTCCTGACCATTCATAAATACAACAGCAGTATCACTATCTTTACCTGTTGTCCATGATGTTCTCATAAACATTGCGCTGAGAGGATATGACGTTGTGTATGTAAGGGGGCGTTCATTGCCTTCATCATCGGGATATGCAATACCTTCATCGGGATCAAGAAGAAGAAGAGTGTGAATTCCGTTATCATATACGCTGGAACCGGGAGAATAGTTTCTGAGAGACAACTGTTTGATATATTCGCCTCTTATGTGATCATCTCCGAAATATGCTCCGAAGAGCATTGCCGGATAGTCATTGGCACTATAGTATGGTCCGGTGGTCTTTGTGAACTGCAGGAATGAGTCACCGTCTTCAGACCAGAAACCGGATGGAAGTCGGTCGTGAATCCAACGTAATGAGGGTTTGTCCGCATTCTCACCCATAATATTCTTATATCCCATACGGTCAAAAATTATCTGACAAAGCTGTTCCCATGCAAGTCGTACAGGACCATATGCACTTCCTGCATGATGGTTTGCACTGTCGAAGAACATTTTTCTTGTCTGGAACATATCCATTGACATCATACCTACTGCAAGGTTGTACATTTCGGGGTCTTCATCATAGATTGCTATACCTGCTGCAAGCTGGAAGTAGAATACTTCACCTTCACCACCGTGACCTGCAAAGATTTCAAAGGTGGTTGTGGGATATTTGATTTCCATGAGTGATGCTGTTTTCTTCATGTATGCAATCATTGTTGCCTTGTCCTCGGGGGTTAAGACGTCGTAGCACCAGTCATACACAAGACCGCTTGCCGCAAGGGTTGAACCAATGCTTCTTGTGATATCGCCTACTGAGGTATCCCATACAAGAGTTTCATACATATCAAACATATGCTGAACGGTCTGTCTTGCGTGGTCATCATCAACCTCTCCTATGAGATACAGATATGCTCTGCACTGAATGTTGAAAAGTGCAGCCATAGAGAAGTTGTTGCTTGTGCCTTTGTCGGGCATATGACAGTCAATTTCCTGCAATCCGCGAACTCTTACCTGTTCTAAAACAGGCTTCAGAACAGGATGATTTGCATTTTCAATAAGTTGGGGTATCATTTCCTCTGTTGCAAGAAGTCGTGGATGTGTGTTTGCAGGAGGTGTCATTTCAGGGAGAGGATACGGAAGTTCTGACGGAAGACCAATCATTGTGTTTGGAAGGTCATCTTTTCCTACGGGCACCCATGTGAGGTCATTTGTGACTACAAACTTATCAAGAACATAGGCTGTGTCACGGTATTTTATGTTATATTCAAAGGTGTCTTCTACCATCTCGGCTTTACCGATATTTACCCAGTGGTATTCGGGACTATTCTTAACTCCAAACCACCATTCTTTATAGGTAGTCATGTCTCCATATTTGAAGAAAAATGAGTCGGCTTTTTTAATTCTTACCCAAATGCTATAGTAACCTCTCTCCAAGGGAGGGATATCTATAATAAGGCTCATTGTGGGTTCGCTGATTTTGGTGTGATCTGACTGAAATCCCACACCGGAGGGGGTGAGACCAAGTCCGCCTGATGCGGCTGAATCTTCAACTATTGTGGCATTTTTTCCATAATCAATTCTTTCTGCCTCTACAACAAGATTTCCATTTTCCATCTTCGGATATTGAGGTTCAGGAATTGTAAGATTAGGATTTGCAACTGCATCAGAATATGAAATCTGATAGGCTGATGTACTAATGCATGAAAACATCATACACAGCATTAAAATTAGTGCAACAATTTTCTTCATAGTAATCGCTCCTTTCAGAATCATTCATACAGAACCATAAATTTTGGATCGCCGGAGGTGCTGTATATAAACAGGTATTTAGTGTTTGGATATGACATAAATTCCTGTGGCAGTGCAGTTTTTAACACTTTTTTCTTACCCTCTTTAACAATCTTATAATACGGATAGCTTTCGGGTTTCATATATGCTTCGGTGGCTCCTGTGCCGGAAAGTTTGATGAGCATGCTTTGTTCATCACTCCAGGTTATTTCACCAAATACATATCTTGTGGATGATGTATATCCTCCTATTGATTCGGAGAGTGCTCTCTCGGATTCGTCAAAAACATATGAAACAGCAAATATTTTGTTGGCTTCTTTTTTCTGTATTTTCAGGATATCTCCACATTCAGGAAGTTCTCCGCCAAGACCATCCAAAACGATTTGTTTGGAACCAAAAAATTCAACATCGTTTTTTATGTTTTTACCTTTGATTTTAATGGATGGAATGCCATCATCATCCAAAGTCTCGGTAACCTTTTCAACAACCACTAATGTACTGGTACGTGCTGCAGTACCTTTATCCTCCATAACAATGAGAGAAGCTACTCTGCTGTTTTTGTTTGTTCCGTAAGCTTCTGCAATGGGATACTTCTGACCGGTAACAGGTGTGAAGGTTCTGTAGAGTTCATCATCATCTCTGCCCTCTTCGTTGGGGACAATTATGATTGGTGTTGCATTTAAAAGAATCTGTCCGCCAAAGCAACTTGTTGGTGACTGGCGATATTCATATTCGCTTGGAGAATCGGCAAAAATTGTCCCTTGGAATTTATAGAATCCATCTATGGCGCCATCACTATTATTGCAAATGTACATCCAGTTGATTTTGCCATCTTCATTTTTCCTGTACATAATCGCCTGGCGTTTAACTCTTCCTTCATCGGTATATCCGAGTTTATCCATAACGGCTTTTGGTTTTAAAACAGAATTATCAAGTCCGTAGTATGTATTTACTTTATCGGCAAGCCAGAATGTTTCAAAAGTTCCGCTACCGGTGAAAATCTTTACTAAAATATCATTTTCACCGTCCATGCCCCTTCCGGGTTTCATGTCGGTGATATAACCTATGCTTGATGTGATATATTTTGATACATCAATGTCGGATACAAGACCATCTTTGTTAAATATGAGTCTGATTGTTTTTCCGATTTCGACTTTATCAACCTGGGTGCTGTTATTGAGAGATTTTGATGATTTGAATATTCCCTCGCCAATGATGAAATAGTGAATTCCATTGCTGACTTCGTGTCCATCGAGAATACCGATATATTCATCAATTGTAACAACAATAGATGTCACAACTCCATCAAGATTTTTTGAAACACTGAGAACGTTGCCGGGTTGAATTTTTTCTAAGCTTACGGGCTCACCATTGAGGTTTCTTATGAGAGCAATTTTTCCGTCTTCATAGTCACCAAGGTTTATCATATCTCCGTCACGATACATAGGAATAATCACATTATCCACAACAGAACTTACAGTGTAGGTTTCGTAGGCGTCGATGAAGATAAAATCTGCCACTTTATCACCATTGTTGTCTATGCTTGTAAGAGTACCGTCAAGATTCTGATTTGCCCATGGATTAAAAATTGACGAGGAATAGGTTTTGCAAATAGTATTATTATATAATACTCTTGTGTATCCGTCGGTTTTTATTTTCTTTTCCTTGTTGCCAACATAATATACTATACCGCCGGAATATGTTCCCATATCCTCACTGCTGATGGTGATGATTTCATTTTCATATTCTTCGAAATATAAAATAATGTTCTCGCCTTTTTCAACCTTATAGTATACAGTTGCACGACGTCCGAGCTTTACGGACAAATCATTTTCCAAAGGATCATAGCTGAATTTTGTTTTTTCAATTACAAGTTCGTCAAAATCAAGGTCGTTGGTATAGGAAAGGTCGTTGCCATGAACGCCCATAACTACACCTCTCATCACCTTTATATCAAGATACTTTTCAAGGTATGAACTATAGCTGTTTTCAATATAAACTTCTGTTCCGTCATCACGCAGATGAGGCTGTTCATACATTGTGCAATTTACTGCACTTTTAAAGAGCATTCCCACAACTTCACCTGTTACATAATCTTCAGGTGAAAGTTTTACTGTATGGTTATTGAGTCCGAGGGTATTTGCAACATACATATATCCTGCAGGATATCCACCAAGACTCTGTGCCTTTACATCATATCCGAGAAATGAAACAAATGCTTTGATAAGCTGATTGTAGGTTACAAGGCCATTGGGATTGAAAAGTCCGTTGCCAACGCCATTCATTATTTTTGCATCAGCTACCGCATCAGCAAATACTGCATCAGCGTAGTCTACATCGGAAAAATGTCGGCTTGCACTATTACTTTCCTGAGAAACATTTGCAAGAAGGATATTTGCAAAGCATCTTGCAAGTTCAATTCTTTTTATGGCGTTCTCGGGATTTACATCTTCAGACATTATTCCTACAGATACTGCGAAATCACAATCGGGAGTATATTCAGGGCTTGAAACTATTGATGTTTGACCATCATCTGCAAAAGCAAACGAAGACATAGAAAAGATTATTGCTGCAAAAAGTACAATTGATATTAATCTTTTTGTCATTTATTTCACACCCCCAAAAAATTTCATAGAGTTATATATAATGACTGCAGCCTCAGCACGAGTCATATTATCAGCAGGACAGAACATGTTGTTTCCTCTGCCGGATACTATGCCATTATCAGAAAGGAACGCTACCCCCTCTTTTGCCCAGCTGCTTATGCTTGAGTTGTCAGCAAAATCAGTTTTGGATTTTTCATATTCGCCATCTTTATTAATAGCACGAGCAATAATTGTTGCTGCCTGTTCACGGCTGATATTTCCTTTTGGATTGAAAATGCCGTCTCCTACTCCGGATACAACACCTTCATTTGCTGCAAGAGCAATGTAGGGAGCAGACCATCCGCTTACATCGGTAAAGTCGCTCTCGAACTCTCCCGGTTCGCCAAAGAATGCAAGAACAATCATTTTGGTAAATTCTTCTCTGGTTACTACATCACCGGGAGCAAATTCAGTTTTGCTCTTTCCGGAAATTACACCTTTTTTGTAAAGTTCGGATACTGATTCTTTTGCCCATACAGTTCCTTCCATGTCATTGAAAGGAAGAATAATTGCATCGGGGTTTACAACATATCCGTCTCCTACAATATCAGAAACAGGAATACTTACACTATTTTGTGTGAGGGATGAACCTCCGCCACCGCCACCGCCTCCGCCGCCACCGGCGCCACCTTCGGAATCATCGGTTTTAACGAGTTTTTTGTATTCCTTTAAAAGATCGTCGAGAGTGGTTGCATCAGAATTTGCAAGAGCAAGATATACAGTATCCTTGTCATCAACCTTTGAAAGTTTTGTAAGATTGAATCCTGCTGCGGTGTACTGTGCACTATATTTTTCTAAATACTCTCCAACATGACCAAATCCAAGGTTCTTACCATAGTTTGTGATGATGTTTAAAAGAACCTGCTGTTCAAAATTTTCTTTTATCTTTGCAACGTCATCATAATTCTTTTTAATTATGCGGGAGTTGACTGCTTTTCTTCCGCTGACAGACAATGCATCAATATAATCTTCATAGAGAGGTGTACCATCAAGACCAATATAGTCCGCACATTCAAACACGTCATCAACAAACAAAGACTCAACACCTTCGTTGAATGCAGCAATCATAACAGACTCCTGAAGGATTTGGAGCATTTTGTCCACATCTTCTTCAAAAGGAGCTACCGCTTCAAGAGCATCGGCTATTCCATCTATTGAAGTATCACGATAGATGTCGGACTTGTTGAGACTGTACACCTTATATATATGAGATATTGCATCTTCAATGTTTCCGGCATTTTCGTTCAGAATTTCAATAGCTTCAAGTTTTTTGTCGAAGAAATAAAAATCGAAGGTCGATTTTTCTGCAGTTCCTGAAGAATTGGTACTTACAAGAAGGGTGAATTCTCCACCACCATTTTCTTCGGCTTCAGCGCCAATGTCAAGATCTGACATATAGATGTCTAATGCGTATGAGCCATCAATGCATACGTCATCTCCATAGAACTGAATGGCATATTCAGAAGAAGCTGATACAATATCTTCTTCCCCATACCCCGGATTCAGTATCAGAACAGAAACCGACTTGGCACCTTCTGCCTTTCCGCTGACTCTTATCATGTCTTGTCCTGCATCTTTCAGTGATACATCAGCTGCACCAACTGATAATGTAAGCACCAAAAAGACCATGATTGTTAAGCTTATAACTCTTTTCATTTTGGCTTTCTCATCCTTTCTTTTTTGAAACCCATGAAATTCTTTGGTATTTGTGGCATTATACCAACTCATTTATAGGTTTTCTGTGTGTGTTAAGCAACCATTTGTTTTACTAATACATATGCAATATTCAACAATACCATATACATACTCATGATACACTAATTGTAACATATTATTTATTGATGCACAAGCATTCTTTTTGTTCAAATCTGCTATTTTCATTGTCCTAATCTTATATTTTTTCAAGGAATAGATGGAATTTTTTGTGGCCGGAAATGATATACATCCTTTAGTGTTAACAGACAATTATAAATCTGTTTTTGTATATAAAAAAATTGAAGCAGATTAATTCTTACTGGTTAATCTGCTCCAATTTGACATAAATAGTATTCAGCTATGGAAGAAAGTTTAATATACTTGCGACCTGTTAAACAAAAATACTTATTGCAAAGGAAATCATTGTAACAAGGATATATATTATAAAACCGATATTTTTCGAAAGTGTCCTTCCGGGATGAATCAGAATTCCTCCAACCGTAAAAATTTTCAATCGTTTTAAATATGATATGAGAAGAATTATTCCCGCAGGTATGGATACTAAAATCAAAAGTGCATAGATGAGAGAAACTATTGATGGTATAATCTGATTCCCCAAATCAATATCTGATATATACAAAGGAACAACAGAGCCGACAAAATTAATAATTGCATGAATTAATATACAAAATCTCAATTTTCCATACACACAGTATATGTATGACAGCAATATTCCGATTGTTGATGCATAAAAAAACTGATAAAAATTACCATGAAAAGCTCCGAAAACTATTCCCGAAAACAGAACCGCAAATGTGGTTCCGTATTTTGTCACGCGAGTAAGTATAAGTTTTCTGAACAAAAACTCCTCTGTTATGGGAGCAATAATCACAACGGCAATAAATATCTGCCATACGGGGAATCCCATTATAAGTTGTTCTACATAATTTATTACATCTTTATCTGTTATTTTTCCAAGATATGCAGATACAATATTTCCTATTGCAGAGCCTGAAATCATCAGGAAAATTGAAATTATTATAAATGCCAAAAATTTACCAAAAGTCATTTTTTCCATAACGACAGGCTTTTGCGGAATTTGCTTTCGTGAAATCAACAAAAAAATTGCAATGGCAACGACTGTATATAAATCATTCAGGAGAAGAGAAACAAACGAGTGTTCATATATGACATCTGAAGCAAATTGCAAAATTGCCGTGAGTAGAATCACCATTATGTATGCTCCCACAGACGATATTACTATTTTGAAAAAAAGACTCGAAACATATTTTCTTTCTCTCTTTACCTCTTGGGGCATATCATCGAGAACACCCATCTCTTCAATGCTGTTAACATCCATATTAATCACCTCTTATAATCTATCATATACAAATTAATAATTCATCATCACAAGAGAAATAAATCCTAACACCACACCAATGATTTGTCTCTTCGTAAATCTGTCTTTAAAAATAAGCACGCCTGAAAGAGTAGAAAAAATAATTGTTCCTCCTGTTTGTGCCGGGAAAAGGAAAGTTCCGTCGATGGTTGCCAACCCGTAGGTATAAATCATCTGATACAAAGCAAGACTTATGCCCACAGCAAAGGCATATTTTATCAATACAAAATCAACTTTGAAATTTCTTTTTTCTCTTTTTTTCATTATTGGGTACATGGCTATCCCTACTGCTGTTGCCAATAAATAAAGACAGGAAATAAATGCCTGATTTTCATCGTGATAGACAGATTCACCAAAAAACTTCTGTACGATACTACCACAGGAATTGGAAATCATTGCCAAAATTGTGAATATGAACCATTTTCCGTCCCCACGGTCTTCTTCCCTCAAACCGCTGCAAATTACAAATGATATTACCGTCATGACTATTGCAATAAATCTTATCAGCGAAATCGGCTCATCAAAAAGCAAACAAGATGCTAAAACATTTATCACCATACTGAAGTTAACTATTAACACAGTCAGGGAAACATTTCCGATTGACAGCGCCTTTGTATAGGTCAGTTGAAATGCAACTGTAAAAAACGCATCGGCTGCAGCATATAGCCACACTGCAGGCGAACAACCAAAAATCTTTGGCAAAAAAAGAATTGTTGATGCCGTAAATACAAATATGTTGAAACATAGTGCATCAGTTGAATTTTTCACCGATTTTCTACTGAATGCACTTTGAAAACTCATTTTTGTACTTGACAATATCCCAAGCATAAAAATCAATATGTAATTCATTATATGTTCTCTTTTCTTTTATTATTTTCAAGTATGTGGACATGTTTACTTGCTGAACCCATTATTTAATCAACAATAATCATGGCAATGAAAACAAGCATTTCATCGCCGGTATTTTTAACCGCGTGTCCTTGGCCTGACGGCGTGAAGGTTACCATTCCGGATGTTACATCAACTTTTGTTCCGTTATCGTTATAGATGCCTTGTCCTGAAAGGAAAAAGAAAGTTTCGCTCTCTCCAACATGCATGTGAAAATCCACTTCTTCGCCGGGTTTTACCTGAATCAAAGAAAAAAGTCTTACCTTTGAATCCCAACCGTCAAAATCTGCAAGATTGGTTTTGAGCATTTTTTCTTTTCCTTCGGTGTTGAGTTTTGCTGTTGTTTTTAATTCTTCAATTCTTTTGTACATAAAAATATCTCCTTAAAATGAATGTTTTTTTATTTGCTCATTCTAAAAACTGAAAACGCAGAATTCATCTTATTACATACTCTTTATAATATTTTAAGGTTATCGCTCTTTTATCATATATTATAAGTTGTTTCTTCCCAACAAATCCCCCAAAAGTCGCTTGCTCTCGCCGGAGAAAAGGAATACATTTTTTCATCATTTTCAGTTTCATAAACATCAATAAAAATGTAATTATTCTTTTCATATGCCTTCCTCCATTGTTCAGACAATATTCGACATCCATATTGCGACATATAAGATTTGGATGCAGCAATTTTCAAAGAGAATTCGTGTCATGTTAGGAGAACAGTGAATAATAGGACCTACTATTTTTTCCTGATTTTTTCAACTGTTTTTCCTTAATCACTTTTCCTTAGAACCCGCGAGAATACTGGATTTTCTCGCTCCCGATAGTATATGTAAATATCAAATATCGGCAAACTAATGTTTTAAAATTTATAGACTTGACACGAGTATTCTTTGACCATATAAACAAAAATTTACTTCAAATACTTATGTCCCTCATCTCTTTGAAGAACAGACATTTGGTGTATTGCTATCTGATTAAGTTTTGTCAATCTTTCGCTTTGAGGAACACCTTCGTTTATTAACATTGCGTTGATGTTTTCCAAATTGGATAAGCATATTAATTCATTCATACTTGCATAATCTCTTATATTTCCTTTTTTGTCAGGGTTTTCGTTTCTCCACTCTTTTGCGGTTTTTCCAAACAATGCCATATTTAAAACATCTGCTTCATCCGCATAGACTACAGATATTTGCTTAGCCGTAAGTAGCTCTGGTATCAAATTGTTTTTAATAGCATCCGTATGTATTCTGTAGTTAATTTTTGCAAGTTCTCTTTTTGCTGACCAGCCAATTTGCTTTTGCTCATCATTCTTCAATCTTTGAAATTCTTTAACAATATATATTTTAAATTCTGGACTGATCCACATTGCAAACTCAAAAGCAATATCCTTATGAGCATAAGTTCCACCATATCTTCCAGCCTTCGCTGTTATTGATATAGCATTCGTCTTCTCTACAAATTCCTTAACGCTTATTTTGAAACTATTTAACCCTGAACGACTTGTTAATTCTTTAAATTCATCGTAATTGAAATTAGGATTGTAAACCTTTTCCCAAGTTCCTATATACTCTAAAGTATTTCTATTTCTCAACCAGTCGGTAACGAAAAAATCTCCATCTTTTGCCTTAAGCATATCCGTTATACAAATATAGTCTTCGGATTCTATCTGTGTAATTGTTATTTCCGTATCTTTTACAATTAACTTTTTCATTTAGTATAACCTCCGATTTTAATTATGGCGAATTCGCCATAATTAAATTATTTAACATACATTTTTTAATAATCCTCAAAATATTCTTTATTAAGTTCGGCAAACTAATCTTTTAAATTGTATGGACTTGACACGAGTAAAATCACAACCAAAAGTCATCTTGTATTTTATATATCATTTAGTTGTGTAATCATTAATTCAAATGTATCAATTGCTTTCGCAGAAATGTATTGTAAATCTTCTTTAATTTCATAACCATGCACAATCTCATTTCTGCGTTTCTTAATTATGCTAATTTGTTTAGACAACTGTGTTTTTGTTATAGCTAAATCTTCATATTCATAGCACTTTGAGAATATTTTGTAAATCGTAGGTGGAGAATCTTTTATTATTCCTTTCTTTTTTGCTGATATAAAATCTTTTTCTGAAATATAATCCCTCAAGAAATATGTATCATATGTTGTATTCCCTTCAAGGAAACTAGACAATTGCTCATCAGTCAAATATTTCTTCAACTTTTTCTTTGCAAAATAATACGAAAAATTCTCCAAGGCGATATTAATCATAACTATAGCATTTTTATAATCTTGTATCAAAAAATAATCTTTAGCACGATTTTTACTCAATTTCCAAATTTCAGTATCAGACTCTTTCAACTCTTCTGTTATCTTACTTATTTCACTCTCACTTAACGATGGTTTTAAAGAGCCACTAGAAGAAACCGCCATTGATATACTTAATGGTATGTTTTTAATACACACATCGCCTGCATAAGCACTAATTTGATAATTAAATATCATATTCTCATTTAATTCAGAAAGCCAGTATCTTTGAGTTGCTACTATATATTTCTTTAAAAAGAAATTATACACTTTTATCCCTTCATACAATGGCTTAAACACTTCAATACCAGATCTATTTGTTTTAACTAATTCATTGCCATTTACATACTTTCCTATAGTTATTTTTATAATAGAATGATTAACGATTCCATACTTGTCTTTTTCAGTGTAAATGTTATCTCCAACAAATAGTTCTGAAGATTTGCTTCTAATTGTTTCACTCTCTATTGTACAAATGCTATTATCATATTCAAATTGAAAAACTTTTTTATCTTTAATCAGTAAATGATATGGTATTTCCACAACAATGACTGTCTTTAGATCATCATTTAACACCGCATCTAAAATTGCTTTAGTTTCAATTAAGTTTTTCTTAAATTGCTCATTCCTATTTTTGTCATAGAATTTATATATGTAACCAATTAATGTTTGTGCCTCTGTCAATTTCTTTTCATTATTTGTATTTAAATATATCATTATTTTTTCTCTAGCTAGCATTTGTTTCGTAATGCATTCATTTACAAAACTATCTATTGTTGGATACTTTTCTTTAATTTGCAAAGACATTTCAAAGAATTTTTCAGAATTTGAATACTGATTTACCTCTAAATATAGTGAACCCAGACCTCTATAAATGAGATATATATGTGAAATCAAGAGAGTTTTATCTTCATCACCTATTATATCAATTTTTTTACAAGCATCTAATCCCATATTTATACGCATTTCATTATTTAATTCTTTTATCGAAATATTCTTGGATGTATTAATGATGAATTCCGCTATTTCTCTGTTATTCACTAAAAATTCTCCTTAAATCTAATTTTTAAAATACAGTTTTCAACATCTTCCGACCTTTTTCGACTTTTGTCAAGTCGGGAGAACAGTGAATAATAGGACCTACTAATTTTCCCTGATTTTTTCACTAGATTTTCCTTAAACACTTTTCTTTAGAACCCGCGAGAATACTGGATTTTCTCGCTCCCGATGATATATGTAAATATTATAAATCGGCAAAC
Organism: Clostridia bacterium; assembly: GCA_045654685.1. Taxonomy (GTDB): domain Bacteria; phylum Bacillota; class Clostridia; order UMGS1810; family UMGS1810; genus RGIG1828. The sequence continues at coordinate 19,879 of JAZONV010000039.1, forward strand.
TAATGTTTTAAATTTTATAGACTTGACACGAGTAAAATGTAATATGTGTTTTAGAACTATTATATTTCCTTTTTTGTTTTCAAAGTTAATACCAATTTCTTTATACACCAATAAAAGCCATAACACATTGCATAAATGAGCCATAAGCATCCAATCATCATATACCAACACATCAAGAACATATAATAAAACAAAAGGAATACTAATGCGTAGCCTGCATTTTTCTTACTAACTCTTGTACCTATTCCTATGCGAAAACCACCAAATTTCGCTATTGTTTTTGAAAAACTTAAAAACATATGTATTACCCCTTTTTATATTTATTTACGGATTCCATATTTCCGACTCTTGTTTTGAATTAGCACCTGCTCCATTAGGATACCATGTAATTGTTGGTTTGGACTCACTAACATAGGTCACAGGATTACTCTGCCACAACGCAATTAAACTATCATATGTAGGTTGGTTGTTGGACACATTATCTTTGCTGTTATAAATCTTAAAAGTAAGATTACTATACTCACCGTATTCGGAAATGAGCATCTTAAAAACGGTTTTACATTCATTGTGCCAATTACTAGATTTATTATCAACAACAGCATAGACATCTAATGTTTCGCCATCTTTTGTTATACCTTTTCCACTTAATAACCAGCATTCAGGACCTGTATAACCATCGGGTGCAAGTTGGAGCATTTCAGTTTTTGTGTCAGAGTTAATTTTATCTTCATTTTTATCATTCTGAACAAAAGAAGTCTTTTCATCAATTTCAGTTGTTTGACTTTTTTCTTGTTTTTCTATTGGTTCTGTGGTTGGTTCATTAGAACCACTTATTGCTGCAATTAAAACAATAGCAACAATAAGATAAAACCACCATTTTTTATAAAAAGATTTTTTAGCATTTGATGTGTTATTTTTTACTTCGTTCATTTTTATCTTCCTTTCATATGAAATTTAATTATACCACGATAATTCACAAAATCTATCCATACCATTGTTTTTCCCTGGCGGAACATGATTGTCTAAACAATACTGCAGGTAATTTTCAAAACAGTTTAAACATAGGTCTTGAACAAATTTAACAGGATAGATTAATTGCCACACTTCATCAGATATAATTTTACCTTTAGTTACATACTGTCTATAACAATTTATATAATATGGTTGCGTTTCTCGCTCATTTGGAAATGTATGCCGAGATGAAAATTCGTGAGACAAACGGCATCTTATGCGATATAATAAATCTACATATCTATGTTTACATTCAATACTATCACAAAACTCTATACCTTTAATTGGTTCTAGAATTGCACGAATATCAGCAACTTTATCTCGTATTATAGTTGTTTTGGGATAATAAAAACTACCGTCTTCTAATTCCTCTAAATTAACATTATTTTTTACAATATCTTCAACATGGTAATACAATGTAATAGGATCAACAAGTTCCAGAAAATCATATTTGTTTTGAAAAACAAGAACAAAGTCAGTAAAAGTCTTTTGATTTTTTCTATCTGGATAATTAAAATATTCTTGTGCCATCATATCTATAATAGAAAAATATGTCAAAAGTTTTATTTCATCGGACTTAATTTTTTCAAGTTCAGCTATTATTTCAGCAATCCAGTTCTTCCAAGAATCTACCATGTATTCAACATAATCAAATGGTTTTTCTTCAAAAAAAGTTTCTGTATCAAATACTTTGCTTTTCGACATATTCTCCCTCCCAAATATCATTTTCTTCTCATTTTTCAACACAGTTCAACACAATTCGACTTTTGTCAAGTCAGGAACAAAAAATTATTTTTTGAATTTATTTATCCATTCTAAAATCTCATCATATTTCATATCGCCCGAAGCAACCGATAAACCAAAATTTACAACATCTTCATTTGTACAATTCATTTTTATGCCTTCCGCCTCTAAAAAAGTAAGCATAACATAAACACCAATTCTTTTATTTCCATCAACAAATGCATGATTAGATATTAACGAAAATCCAAGACTTGCCGCTTTTTCTTCTTTAGTCTTATAAAGTTCTTTTCCACCAAAAGTAGCATAAGCATTATTAAGAGCACTTTCTAAAAGACCAACATCTCTTACACCAACACCGCCGCCCGTTTCTTCTGCTATAAGTTGGTGAAGTAAAAGCACTTTTTCCTTACTTAATTTAATCATTTTGCCAACTCCTCAAAAGCGGGTTTGAACCTGTTCATAATCCTCTTTGCTGCGACATCAATTTTTTCATCATCAGAAATATCAAAATATGAATTTGAATCCACATCAATAAGCAAGAATTTCGGCTTGTTGTTTTTGAATATAACGGCCTGACCGTTGTTCTCTGCCAATTTAGCAACCTTTGAAAAATTCTGATTTGCTTCTGTCATAGTTGCGATTGTTTCAGTATCTATATTCATAACTACCTCCTATTATTTATACAATAATTATATCCTACAATTTATATTATATACAAATTGTAGGATATTGTCAATATAATTTATTTCGACATCTTTCGACATTCTTTATATTGCGACACATAAGGTTTAGATGCAAATCGTTTTGTCGATATGCAATCTTTGATTGCTCGATATTTTTGTTTCACAAAATCGATATGTTTTCGCTTCGCTCAAAACTCGATATGATATGAATTCTCGTTGCCGTCAGGCAACATATCGAGTGCGTCAGCACATATCGAGTATGTAAGACATATCGAGAATTCGCAAGAATTCATATCGCTGCGTTGCTTATGCAACGCATAGTTCCTGTCAAACCCGGAATAAAAACTCTATTTTAAATCTCCTGTTTTTACTTATGATATTTTTCATTGGAATTGATTTTAAAGCATCTGTATATCTGTTCAGAAAGTATCACTCTCATAAGTTGATGCGGGAAAGTCATTGGTGAAAAACTCAATCTATAGTCACTTCTGTTTTTAACTGCATCATCAAGACCAAGAGAGCCACCGATTACAAAATCAATTGTGCTTTTTCCGGAAAGCATAAGATTTGAAAGTTCATTTGCAAACTTTTCACTTGAAATCCCTTTTCCTTCAACACAAAGAGAAAAAACATAGTCATCGGGCTGAATTGCTTTCAGGATTTTTTCTCCCTCTGTTTTCATAACCTTTTTCTCTTCTGCCTCTGACGGATTATCGCTGATTTTTTCGTCGGGCAGTTCGATTATGGAAAAAGTGCAAAATCTTTTGAGTCTTTTGGAATATTCATCAATTGCATCTTTAAGATATTTTTCTTTAAGTTTTCCAACACAAATGATATTTATTTTCATAATGTTCTCCGCTTACAAATCTATAATTTTCCCAAGTGCAAAATGTTTTCGGTCAGGATACCACAAAATAATTTTTCCGTCGTGCTCGGTAAATGAACCATACAGTGCAAGTTCCGCATGTGGTCTTGGACCATAGGCAACACCTTCAAGATCCATAAAGATTTCACCCTTTTTGAATCTGATGGGTTGTTCCCCATTGGGGTCAAATGTGCCGTAGGATATGTATACGGGGTCTCGGGTTACTACCACAGCATGAGTTTTGTTGTGATAGAACTGAACATATTTTCCGTCTTTGCCATAGATTGGACAAGGCGAAAGAGGATGCACAAACAGTGAACCATCTTCAAATTTTAAAGGCTTTGTTTCAGACCAAGTATGACCGTCATCCTCCGAAACAGACCAGTATATGGCTCCTGATGATGTTCTGCAATTTACAAAGAGACGGTTGTCAGGAAGAAGAATCAGGTTGGGTTCCTGGGCAACACTGATATTTTTGTAGGGAACTTCTATGCCGTCTTCGCTATCGGGCAAAAATGTAATTTTAATATCTTTTGGTTCCGGGTCATCATCTATGTTGTCAAAACGCATGAAAAAGCATCTTGAGTCGTCTTCGTACCATTCTTTTCCCTCGGGACATATTGAATAGCTTGTCCATTTTGTATAGCCGCATATATATTTTCCGTCTCTGCCTCTTATGGGTTTTTGGAAAATGACATTATTCTGAGCTATTCCCTCATCAGAACTATCATATTTTGTTTTTCTCATGGGAATATCAACAGGATTTGTCCATGTGTTTCCTGCATCGTCGGAATATATGCAGGACTGCTCACCGGTAAGCTGTGTTCCGTTGTCCCATTTGTCGGTTTGTCTTGTGTAGATAAGATATATTCTCCCCGACTTTGTCACTATGGGATATGCCCAGCTTGCCTGACTGGTGTAGTGTTTATCTTCTCTCAATGAGCCAACAATATATTTTGGCTCTGTCCATGTTTTTCCATAGTCACAGCTTTTGGATATTACCGCATGATTATTTCCGCTTCCCTCTACAGAGCTTTGGGTCCATATGGCAATGAGACCTTCCTCTTTTGGATTGTCAAACACATGTATGTGTTCATTGTCGCTTACATATTCCTTTCCTTTTGGGATGTATATCACATAATCAGGTTGTGTTCTTTGCCATTCATAATCAAATTTTTTCATAGGTTTTTCTCCTTATGGTTGACTATTACAAGTACGCAAACTTTTACAAATAAATGATATCATCTATTTGTCTGTGAGTCAACAAAAAATAGCGAGAAAATTGCATCAAATCTTTGAAAGAGCACAGAGAAGAGTGTCGATGTGCGATTTAGTATTAAAGGCTCCAAGGCTCACCCTGACAGTTCCCGTATCACCTGTTCCTAGTGCTTTATGAGCCAGATATGCACAATGATACATTGAACGGGTGGCAATGTTATATTCAGAGTCCAGATATTGAGAAATCTCAACGCAATCTTTTTTTGTATGACAAAAAGATACTACTCCCGTTCTGTAATCGCTTTTTCCAAGTCCTGCAATTTTGAAATTTTTCATTTCGGAAAGTCCGTCTATGAGAAAACAAGTTAATTCATTTTCCTGATTACGGATATTCTCTATTCCGATTTGCGAAATGAATTCCATGCCTTTATAAAGTCCGCATATTCCCGGAAGATTCAGCGTGCCCGACTCAAGACGATCAGGCAGAATGTCGGGTTGCGAAAGACTTGCGGAGTTGCTTCCTGTTCCCCCAACGTATAAGGGTTTTGGAATTACCTTTGAATTTATCAAAAGAATTCCTGTTCCCATAGGTCCATAGAGAGCCTTATGACCGGGTGCACAGAGATAGTCAATGTTGTCTCTTTTCATATCAATATCTAAAATCCCTGCACTTTGGGACGCATCAAGCAAAAAAAGAATGTTATGTTTTTTGCACATCTGCGACACCTTTTCTATTGGAAGTATGGTGCCGCAGACATTTGACACGTGAGTCATTGCAATAAGTTTTGTGTTTGGTTTTACCAAACTTTCAAGATATGATACATCTATCTGTCCTGTTTTGTCTGCATTGACAATTGTATACTCAATATCTTCTCTCATGGAATATACCGTGCGAAGTATTGAATTATGATCCATAGCGGTGCATATTATGTGATCTCCGGGATTTAATATGCCTTTAATTACAATATTGAGTCCATGAGTCGCATTTTGGGTGAAAACAACATTTTCAGCATTGTCAAGTCCAAAAAAACGCGAAACAAATTCTCTGCATTCATAAATATCCTGTGCGGCTTTTATTGCCATTTTGTGACCGCTTCTGCCCGGATTTGCACCATAGTTTTTCATGCAGTCATAAACCGCTTTGTATACACTTTCAGGTTTAGGCCATGTTGTTGCACTATTGTCAAGATATATCATATTTTCTTCCCCTATCTTATTTTTGAATAATCTCCCTCTGTATATATCCCTTTGGATGAAAGACCTGAATCTGTGATGATTTTCCACACAGTATCCGTATGTTTTTCTTCCATTTTGAGAGCATAACCGCAACCTTTAGCAGCAATTACTTTGGGCGTCTGAACAAGAGTAGATTCAATTGCATATTTTTTTTGAATCAGACTCTTGAGACGGTTTGCAGTTGTAACAGAGGTAAATACTACCAATATATAGTTCATTATATTCCCTCCCGTAACTAATATATTCAGAAAGTTAGTATACTGTGAGGTTGATGATGTAAATTGGAGTTTATCGCTCTAATGGTGATGAACAAAACACCGTAGCGAAAGGCTTCTCCTTGGAGGAGAGGCTCCGCCGTTAGGCGGTGGTGAGGTGTTGTAGGGGCGGAGTTCCATCTCCGCCCGTTTATCCGGGAGGGCTCAGAGACCCTCCCCTACAATTCCACCTCATCCGAGTTTTGCTTCGCAAAACCCACCTTCCCCTCAAGGGGAAGGCTCTCGCATTAGCCAAGTTTTATCAAACCGCTAAACTCCAATTTATCATACTTTTTTCCTGTAAACATAAAAAATCTGCGGAAAAATAATCCGCAGATTTTTTTAGATATTTTCTATTTGCCAGTCGATGGGGGTCTCTCCTATTGACTCTAAAAATTCATTTGCATATTTAAAATGTCCGCACCCGAAAAATCCTCTTGATGCCGAAAGCGGACTTGGGTGAACACTCATGAGAACTTTATGTTTTGATGCGTCAATATATGGCAATTTAGATTTTGCATTGTTTCCCCAAAGCATAAAAATGACGGGTTTTTCTCTTTCGTTCAAAAGTTTTATGACTTTATCTGTGAATATTTCCCATCCGATTCCCCTATGGGAATTTGCCATATCTTTCTGAACCGTAAGAGAAGTGTTCAGAAGAAGGACTCCCTGATTTGCCCATTTTTCAAGATAGCCGTTATTGGGTATATAACATCCAAGGCTATCGCGGAGTTCTTTATAGATATTTTTGAGGGATGGCGGAATTGCAATGCCGGGTTTTACCGAAAACGAAAGACCATGAGCCTCGCCTTCGCCATGATAGGGATCTTGTCCGAGTATGACAACTTTCACGCTGTTATAGTCGGTATATTTAAAAGCATTGTATATATCATACATTGATGGATATATGATCTTGGTGGAATATTCATTTTTCAGAAACTGACGAAGTTTCAGATAGTAGGGTTGTTCAAATTCTTCTTTCAGAATATCATCCCAGGCATTTCCGAAACTTATCATAAAATCACCGCCTTATTTGCGTGAATTGTATTTTGCACGAAGAGTTTTATCGAGAATCTGCTTGCGTATTCTTAAACTTGTGGGAGTAACTTCCAGAAGTTCATCATCTGCAAGAAATTCTATGCAATTTTCAAGTGACATAATAACGGGAGGAACAAGACGAAGAGCTTCATCCGAACCTGATGCACGCATATTGGTAACATGTTTCTTTTTGCACACGTTAACATCTATATCGCCACCACGGTTGTTTTCACCAACAACCATGCCCATATATACCTTTTCACCGGGACTGACAAAAAGATTTCCTCTTTCCTGTGCATTGAAAAGTCCGTATGTTACGGTTTCACCATCTTCGAAAGCTACAAGAGAGCCACGCTGACGAACGGGAATTTCGCCTTTGAATTCTTCATAACCATTCAGAATTGAGTTCATAACACCATTTCCACGAGTATCTGTGAGAAGCTGGGAACGATAGCCTATGAGACTTCTTGAGGGAATGTTGAATTCAACTCTCGTAAATCCTGCATCGCCCGTGTGCATGTTTATCATCTGGGCTTTTCTTTCGCTGAGAGTCTGAATTACCGCGCCTGTATATTCATCGGGAACATCTATCATTAAAAGTTCCATTGGTTCCATAACCACTCCGTCAACAACTTTGTTGATTACCTGTGGTTTTGAAACCTGAAATTCAAAGCCTTGTCTTCTCATTGTTTCAATGAGGATTGAAAGGTGAAGTTCACCTCTTCCCGAAACTTTGAAGGTTTCGGCTGAATCTGTTTCTTCAACTTTGAGGCTGACATTTGTTGCCATTTCCTTAAAGAGTCTTTCTCTCAAGTGACGGCTTGTTACAAATTCGCCCTCTCTTCCTGCAAATGGGCTGTTGTTAACGCTGAAGTTCATTGAAATTGTGGGTTCGTCAATATCTATGAAAGGCAAGGGTTCAGGACAGTCCGAAGCACAAATTGTTTCACCGATTTTAACATCGGCAACACCTGAAACCTGAACAATGTCCCCTATTGTTGCTTTTTCTGCTTCAACTCTTTTTAAGCCATCGTACATAAACATTTTTGTGAGTCTTATGTTCTGGGTTGTTCCGTCTTTTTTGCATATAACTGCACTTTGTCCAACATTTGCAGTTCCTCTTTCAACTCTTCCCACTGCAATGGGACCAACATATTCATCATAGTCAATATTGGAAATCAAAAGCTGCAAGGGTGCATTTTCATCACCTTTGGGTGCAGGAACGTGATTTACTATCATATCAAGCAAGGGTTTGAGGTCTTGCCCGGGAGATTCGGGGTCTAAAGTTGCATACCCGTCTCTTCCTGATGCATATACAACAGGTGAGTTGAACTGATCATCTGTTGCTTCAAGTTCAAGGAAAAGTTCCAAAACTTCATCAACAACCTCATAGGGTCTTGCATTGGGTCTGTCAATTTTATTTACAACAATTATGGGTTTGAGATTGAGTCCGAGAGCTTTTTTCAAAACAAAACGTGTCTGTGGCATACAGCCTTCAAAGCTGTCTACCAAAATGAGAACGCCGTCAACCATTTTGAGAACACGTTCAACCTCACCACCGAAGTCTGCATGTCCGGGGGTATCTACTATATTTATTCTCACATCTCCATATTTTAAGGATGTGTTTTTGGAAAGAATGGTGATTCCTCTTTCTTTTTCAAGGTCATTATTGTCCATAACTCTTTCGTCAACCTGCTGATTCTCACGGAATATTCCGCTTTGACGGAGCATGCCGTCAACAAGAGTTGTTTTTCCGTGGTCAACGTGAGCAATTATGGCTACATTTCTTAAATTTTCTCTTTGTGACATAACTATTTCAACCTCTGACTTAATTTGTTATTAAAACACCAAAAAACCCCTTCTCGTGAAGGGGTTTAAATGCGGGATTATTTGTCCATTCCGAATCTCTTTCTGAATTTTTCAACTCTTCCGCCTGTATCTACAAGTTTCTGCTTACCTGTGTAGAAGGGATGGCAGTTTGAACATATTTCAACTGTAATGTTCTCTTTTGTAGAGCCTGTTTCAAAAGTTGCACCGCAAGCACACTTGATTGTTGTGGGCTTGTAATCGGGATGAATTGCTTCTTTCATTGTATGTTCACCTCTTTCAACGGATATAAATAACTTTTTCGTATTAAACCTAAGATATTGTATCACAAAAATTATGATAATGCAAGTATTTTTTTAAACTTTTTCCGTATTTATAAAATTTTGGATATTTCTGCTATACATTCGTCGATTTTTGACTCTGCTTTTGCATAAGAATTATCACAAACACCGAAATAAAACTTGATTTTGGGTTCTGTTCCCGATGGTCTTACCGCAAACCATGAATCATTTTCAAGGTCATAACGGAAAACATCGGATGAGGGAAGATTGAGTTTTGAAACTTCTCCGGTGTTCACATTTGTTATGCAGGAGTTTTTAACATCCCACATTTTCTCAACTTTCATTCCTGCAAATTCTTTTGGGGGATTTTCGCGGAATTTGTTCATGATTGATTTAATCTTATCCGCTCCCTCAATGCCTTCAAAAGTGAATGATTTTGCGGATTCAAGATAGTATCCGTATTTTTCATAGAGGGAACAAAGACCGTCATAGAGAGTCATTCCCTTTAACTTATAGTCTGCTGCCATTTCTGCAATGAGCATTGCGGCAACAACAGCATCCTTATCTCTTGCATATGTTCCTGAAAGATATCCGTAACTTTCTTCAAATCCAAGAAGAAACTCATTGTAGAAATCATTATCTTCAAAATCTTTTATGAGTTCACCTATATATTTGAATCCCGTGAGGACATCGTGAACATGAACGCCATAGTCTTTTGCTATAGGATACACCATTGATGTTGTAACAATTGTTTTTATGATTGCGCCCTTATCATTTAATGTTCCGTTAATCTTTTTGTTTCTTAAAATGAATTCCGAAAGAAGGACACCAACCTGATTGCCTGTAAGGGTGAAAAACTCTCCCTCTGAATCAGTCACGATAACGCCTATTCTGTCAGCATCGGGATCGGTTGCAAAAATAAGGTCTGCACTTTCTTTTTTTGCCATTTCTATGGCATATGAAAATCCGGCTTTTTCTTCGGGATTTGGAGATTTTACGGTGCTGAAATCAGGATCGGGAAGTTCCTGTTCTTTTACTACTCTGACATTTTTTACGCCTATCATATCAAGAATTTTTCTGACAGGTTTGTTACCGGTTCCGTGGAAAGGTGAGTATATGACAGAGAAATCGTCTCCGAGTTTTTTGATTGTCTCTGAATTTACGGATTGTTTTTTTACATTTTCAAGATATATGTCGTCAATCTCTTTTCCGATGATTTCAAGAAGGCCTTTTGCCTTTGCTTCTTCTTCGGATATGACTTTCACATCATCAAAAATATCTGTAGAGTTTATAATTGAAATCACATAATCAGTTGATTTGGGCGGTAGTTGTCCCCCATCTTCTCCATAGGCTTTATAGCCATTGTACTGTTTGGGGTTATGGCTTGCGGTTATTACAATTCCTCTTGAACATCCCAGATGTCTTACGGCAAAGGAAAGTTCGGGAGTTGGTCTTAATTCATCAAAAAGATATGCCTTGATACCGTTTGCAGCTATAACTTTTGCACTTTCAAGAGCAAAATCATAGGATTTATGTCTGCTGTCATAGGCAATTACAACGCCTGCTTCAATTGCATCTTTTCCGCTGTTTTTTATGTCATCACAAAGTCCCTGGGTTGCACGACGGACTGTGTATATGTTCATTCGGTTACTTCCGGCACCGATCACGCCGCGAAGTCCGCCTGTTCCGAATTCAAGGTCTTTATGGAAACGCTCTTTTATCTCATTTTCGTCATCTGAAATTGAAAGAAGTTCTGCTTTTGTATTTTCATCAAGCTTGTCACTTGCGAGCCATCTTTGGTAATTTGCACGATAATCCATAATAAAACTCCTTTTTGTATTTTAGGAAGAAATATCCCAACCCTTATATTATACTATATATTTTTTGTAAAATCAATATAAAAATTATTGAAAAAACTATTGTGGTTTTTTTGATTTTATGCTAAAATAAATACAGATAAAAGATAATCTTATCTATGACAATTTAATATATTTCCCATGTTATATTCCACACGATGTGGTTTATAAATACATTACAAGGAGCTGATTTTATGAAAATCACAACAACAGGAAGAAAAATCAATGTAACAGACGGTCTCAAAGGTTATGTTGAGAAAAAAATCTCGAAGCTTTCAAAGTTTTTCTCTGATGACACCAATGTGCAGACAACACTCTCTGTGCAAAAAGATGACCAGATTGTGGAAGTTACAATCTATCACGAAGGTATGATTTTCAGAGCAGAAATCCGCGATGCAGATATGTATGCCGCAATTGATAAGGTTATTGATGTATTGGAACGTCAGATAAGAAAACAAAAAACAAAGCTTGAGAAAAGACTTAAATCCGGAGCATTTTTGGAAGATGCAAATCTTGCTCCCATAGATGAAGAGGAAGAATTCAAGGTTGTTAAGGTAAAAAAATATGAAAACAAGCCTATGAGCGTTGATGAAGCAATTCTTCAGATGAATCTTTTAGGACATGAATTCTACATTTTCAACAATTCCGAAACAATGGACAAAGAAGTTGTATATAAGAGAAAAGACGGAAACTACGGTCTTATTGAACTTTCATAAAAAGCAGGCTGAGCCTGCACCCCGTCGCGAGCCAAGTTTCATACTCACACCTTCTCGCGAACGAGAATCTGCATAATTGCCTATACAATAAAAAATATATACTTCTTAAATATTTGAACAGTAAAACAAACGCCCCCATAATTCGATTGAATTATGGGGGCTTACTTTAATTATGAGAGCAAATCGTAAGCCGGGTTCTGTATATGACAACTATCTATCTAGGGTATACATTTCTGCATACCTCAAGCCACCCAGTGACAGCCGAGCAAGCCATATGTCATATCTGGGTGTTGCATCAGATGGGGTTTACACGCCAGTCCGATCTCCCGGACCGCGGTGAGCTCTTACCTCGCCTTTTCATCCTTACCAAAAATACATTTGGCGGTTTTTTTCTGTTGCACTTTCCTTAGAGTTACCTCCACCGGGAGTTACCCGGCACCCTGCTCTGTGATGCCCGGACTTTCCTCATTCAGAGCCTTACGGCTTCTGCCCGCAGTTGTCTGATTTGCTCATAGCATATAATAGCATAAGAGATTTTATTTGTCAAATGAATAAACAGATATCATATGTAAACCTGCGGTCATTTAGGGACGCGGTCATTTAGCGACGTACATTTTTTGTCAACATTTTTGAATTACACCTCGTGATACTCCGGTTACGCGTTCAAGTTGCCTTATTGAATAACTCTCTTTTAATTCGCATAGTATCTCGTTTCGCTTTTGTTTATCCATACCACCAATCAGATTTGGTTCTATTCCGTATTTCTTTATTATGTTTCTTCTTATACCATCATCAGTAATTTTAACCTTATCATCAACAATAAAAATATTCTTTTCCATTATTTCATGAAATTCTTCAAACCCTTTTGTGCCATTTATCATTTCTAAAATAAATTCTTTGTCAGCAAGACCGCTTTCGCTATATGCATATTCATTGTAACTACTCCATTCGTATTCGTTCAATTCTTTTATCATACGAGCTTTAAGTGGGTTTTGATGTATATATCTTACAACCGACAGAAAATACTCATCCACTTCAACAGGTTGGCTTTTGTACCTATTTGCAATCAATGCTCCGCTCCTTTTATATTTTATATTGTACCATCGTGCATACTTAGTAAGCAATCTTTTCATTATTTGCGATATGTCTCCCGTTTCTCTTTCTTTCAACAAGATATGTACATGATTCGTCATAAAGCAATACACATATATTTCAAAGCCCATATCCATTTTCAAATTCATTAATATTTCTTTTAGTTTAATGTAATCAGTTTCTTCTTCAAAAATATGTTGTCGATTTACTCCTCTAAAAACAATGTGATATAATCCACTTTGACTGATTTGGCGCGCTATTCTTGCCATTAAAATCACTCCTTAGTCGGATTATATCACTTCATTTTGTTTCAGTCAATCAAAAGATGACAAAAAATGTACGTCCCCGTTTGTCCTATCCGAAGTATTCCATCTCAGCTGGTTATCTTTTGATGTATATAATCCAAAAGTAATAGCATAGTTTCCAGTGTCGCTATCCGTACCATGAGAAAACACATAAAATGACGTTATTGGATCTTTCTCCCTATCTCTGCCATAATTAATATAATTGGTTAACGAATCTATGCTACTAAACCAAAAGAGATTAATATTCCTATCTTGAGCAGCTTTAACTATAGCATCATACTGTGTTTGTG
>JAZONV010000040.1:0-31347 GCA_045654685.1 Clostridia bacterium
GGCACCGTTAACGGAGATTACTCCGTTAACGGTGCCGTAAAGATATAATTATTTCAAAAGCGTCATAAGTCTATTGGTGTCATAAAATCTTATATCCTCAAAGCCTTGGGTTTCTAATACCTCCTGCACTTCTGCTATCTCATAGTCCTCAAAAATATACATAATTTGCACACCATTTCCCCTGAATCCTCCTCTACGGGTTTTCAAAGTATCTCTCTGGAACTTTCGCTTGAATGCCACGACCACCCACGTGGGATTCCCTGCGTCAGAGTTCTCTGCCATAGTTTTCACGTGGTCAGAGAACCTTGTGGTATATGGAGTTAATACCTTGTCAAGCTGTTCCGAAAGGTCATATAAATACATGTATCTCATCCTAACCATAAATATTTTTAGATTTTTTCAATCTTAAATGTAAAACACCGTTAAACTATGGGTAAAAACAAATAAGATTGAAAAAATGTGAATATTTTTAATTTCCGTCCCCTGAAAGCCTTGAAACAACAGGCTTTCTTAAATTATTTTAGTCACGCCTGTGTCGTATCAGCACCCGCGTGGGATTCCTCGTATTCTGCGAAAAGCTTGTACAAAGTCTGGCGACTGATACCCAGTTCTTTAGCGAGCTGAACCTTTGTAACCTGACGCGTTCTCCAGCGCTCATAGTGTTCTGCAAAGTTTTCGACGGACACGGGTTTTCTGCCTTTATATACGCCTGCTTTCTTGGCGATGGCAATTCCCTCCATCTGACGTTCTTTCAAGTTTTCCCTCTCAAATTGGCAAATTGCAGCGATGACCGTAAGCAAGAGCCTTCCCGTGGCTGTGCTGGTGTCTATATCCTCTTTCTTGCTTACCAGATGGATTCCGCGGGAGTTCAAGTCTTGGACGATTTTGAGTAAATCTTGGGTATTTCTTGCGAGTCTACTGAAGGAATGTATATAGATTGTATCGTTTTCTCTTGCGAAAGTCAGCAACTCAGCCAGTTGTGGTCTGTTTGTGTCCTTGGCGCTTATCTTCTCTGAAAAAATCTTCTCCACGCCGTAGTACTGCATCGTCTCCATTTGCCTGGCCTCGTTCTGCGTAATGTGGCTGACTCTTACGTACCCTAATTTCAATGTAACACACTTCCTTTCGTTATCGTAACCGTATACTAACTCTTCAGGGGCTGCCTCGTCAAGCTAAAGTTTAAACTTGGTGGACATTATGTAGGTTTTACCAGATTTCAACCCGTAACAGACATTATTTCGCCCAGATTGAGAGGTTAATCTGATGTATAGTCTAAAAATACACCCAATGTCATTGATTTTCCCTTTTTAGTGTGCTATACTTAGTGGTAAGATTAGTTTAGAAACCGAGGTAAGATTAGTTGAACATTTCAGATAAAATCAGGGAACTTTCAAGACAGGGTAAAACGATACCTGAAATCCAAAAAGAACTTCCAGAGGTCTCAACAAGTTATATATACAAGGTGCGTTCTAAAGCTGCTAAGAAAGAACCCGAACTGTTGGCGACACCTCTCCAGCGGAATATCAAGAGGTTAAGTCGGAAAATCCCCCCGAGTGAGATTGCAGAACAACTGGGGTGCAGCGAACAATATGTCTATAAGGTTTTAAGAGGGAAAAACCAAAAGATTCTGCCCTTTATAGATAAGTACAACGAACAAGACGAGTACTACACGCCACTGTACGCGATAATACCAATAGAAAAATATTTGAAACGCAACTCCGTAATTTGGTGTCCTTTTGACAAAGAAGAAAGTTTATATGTGCGATACTTCAAGCAAAAAGGTCATACAGTTCACTACACCCACATAGATGACGGATTTGACTTTTTTGAAACAGAGCCTCCCTCTGGTTGCGACTACATAATCAGTAATCCACCTTATAGCGTGAAGACCGAGGTTTTTCGTCGTCTAAACATTTTAGGGCTTCCGTACGCAATGCTTGTGGGCAGCGCAGGGCTTTTTGCTGCAAAATCGCGCTTTGACATTTTCAAAGAAGGAATCGAGCAGATGGTCTTTTCTGCGAGAATTGCCTTCATGACAGACTACGAGTCAGGAACCATAAAGGCGTATCCCCCTTTTGAAAGCAGTTACATATGCAGAGGGGTTCTTCCTCAACAGATTGTTTTTGAGGAACTCGAAAAAGACAACATTTCTCTTTAAAAAAATTAAATTTTTTATTGCTGTGGTTATTGCATCTTGTTTAACACTGTGTTATAATATTATTGTAAGCCACAGTAGGTGGCTCGGCACTTTTATGGTGATAAAGGTGGCGGTGGTTGATGGTGGTTCTAATTACAACGAGTAATTGGATTTTTATAACTGTAAAATAGAATAACACTCCCTGTGAGAGATTTATTTGACGTGCCGTAGGCTTTGCTTTCGGCACGTTTTTTTATTCGTGCCTTCACATACAACCATCAGGGAAAGGAGGAAAAAGTATGCTAACAGGTTCTCATATAATAAACACTTTATCAAGATTCATGGATGAAGAGTACATATTACAGACAAGTTTTAGAGACCGCCTTGATTATTTGGGTTACTATAGCAAAGAGACTGACGCTGGCCTTGTTTTCAGATATGATGATGACTTGCCTGAAGTATATATCTTTAGGGATGAAGAGGATATTATGATTACTGTTAAGGTATTCCTTTGCAAACTTCCAGACATTAGTGCTGACGTTCGTGACGCAATCGATGAGAAAAATCACGGTAGCGACATCGGACATTGCGAAGAGTACGTGGTACAAAACAATGATGTTTTCTTTGTGATGAAAGAATATTGGTACAATAGCGTTGATGACTCAGACGAGATAAGAAAAATCTGCTATATGGTTGATGAGTTTATCGAAAAGGCTCCGTCAGTAAAACAGTTTGTGAAAGAAATTAAAAAAATTGCTGAATGTTAGTTAAGGCAGGTTTGTAGCGTGCCGTATTCTACGGCACGCTACCCAACACGGAAATACAAAAATCACAGAAAAATAAACATAAAGGAAATTCAAAAACTTTTAAATTTAAAATATTATTAGTTGGAGGATTTCAAGATGTTAAATGAGTTAAATATAAATGTAATTGGTAATAAGATGCTGCTCACAGAGCAGGATACAGCAAAAGTATTAGGTATTCCTAAAAAGAGTGTGCAAGACCTGATAGCGTCAGGTATGTTACAGGGTATTCCTACAAATGGAAAAATCTATGTTTCCAGATACGCTCTTGCAGAAATGCTCGGCGAAAAAAGTCCCGTTAATTTTGGGCAACATGCCTGCGGACAAATGCAACCTGTTGCGTTATACTATGGTCAACAATATGAAGATTGTGAGGACGATAGTATGCTGAAGCAGTACAAAGGTAGCGTATCCACCTTGAAAGATGGTGGTTACATGGCACAGGTAGATATGGGTAGAACTCCTGACGGAAAAAGATTACGCCCCAGCAAGCGTTTCAAGACAAAAGAAGACGCAGAGCGTTACCTCTCGCAAAGGTTGAAAGAACTAAATGGAGAGGTTTCTC
The DNA here is from genome assembly GCA_045654685.1 of Clostridia bacterium. Classification (GTDB taxonomy): domain Bacteria; phylum Bacillota; class Clostridia; order UMGS1810; family UMGS1810; genus RGIG1828. Next base: position 3,506 of record JAZONV010000040.1, read on the forward strand.
CACGCCCGGAGACTGCGTCGTATGACGCGGCACCGGTCGTGACAAATGTTGACTATACAGATAAGACTTTTGAGGAATATGCGACGGCAGTTCTCAACAGAGGAATAGGCCAAGGTGTTTCAAGAACCATTGATGGTTACAGGGTTTCTGTGATACCTGTCTTAGAGCATATAGGAAATATAAAGATGGTGGATATTGACAGAGATAGATTGATTGGTACTTTTAATAAACTTGCAAAGAAATATGGTTCTGTTTCATTAAAAAAGGCTTTCAATACGACTAAGATGCTTTTTGAAGAGGCTTTCAACAATGAAGAAATACCAAAGAACCCTTTTTTGAATTTAAAAGTTCCACCCAGTCAAGTGATGATAGAATCTTATAGAAACGCATATACAGATGAGGAAATTGCCTTGATTTTTGAAAAAGCAAAGGAGTACTGCAATAAAATGTTATACCCTATGTTGGTTGTTTTGGAATGCACAGGTATGAGGCCTGGAGAATTAAGGGCAATGGAATGGAAAAACACAAATCTTGAGGCAAAAAACGTTTTCATTTCAAATGCCGTCGTAACAAGATTTGAAGAAATAGAAAATCTAAGAAAAAGACCAAAGTCATATGAGACAATAGGTCCGACCAAAAGTGAGTCTGGGGTAAGAAAAGTAGGTTTGTCTGATTTGGCGGTTCAGGCTTTGAAGGAATGGCGTAAAGAACTTGACACCATGCCTTCTGCTATGAGAGATAGCAAATACGTATTCCCAAGTCAGGACGGTTCTTTCAGAACCGAAAGTTCAAATAAATGTCTCGTTCAGCGCTTTGTAAAGAAAGCAGGTATCGCTGACATGCATTTTATGCTGTATAGATTTAGGCATACCGTTTGTACCCGAATGTTCTTGGCAGGAATCTCCATAGACGTGGTACAAAAAGTACTTGGAGATAACACTTCAGCCGTGGTAACCAAGATTTATAATCACATGACGCAAGAGCAAGCACTTGCTGCATGTGAAGACTACTATGAAATGCAAAATATAAAAATGCAAAAATACATAAAAAACAAATAAAAATGTGGGCAACAAATGGCAACGTGGCAACAGGTGAAAATACTCTGAAATCCTTTAATTACAAGGCTTTCAGAGACACCCTCTAGCTATCGTAATGAAGGGGTCGCGTGTTCAAGTCACGTTACCAGCTTAAAAAACCCCACGCAATGTATCTTATGATGATATTTTGCGTGGAATTTTTTGTTTCGGTGACTTGAACACTAAATGAGTGCATTATACTAATAAAAGACAGGAATGATTATAATGACAATAACCGAATACAAAATGTGGAATTGTGCTCCGGGAACTGTAAACTATGAGCCATATATTATGCATTACGCTCCGGATGAAAAAAATACAGACGGTGCAGTTTTGATAATTCCCGGAAGCGGATATTGGGCTAATCCTGCCAACCCTGCCCAAGAGGGAGATGCAGTTGCAAAACATCTCTGTCAAAGGGGAATTAATGTTTTTATTGTTATATACAGAGTTGCTCCCGATTCTTGATGGCAGAAGAGCCATGAGATACATAAGATATTACAGCGAAAAATTTGGGATTGACAAAAACAAGATTGTCACAATCGGCTATTCGGCAGGCGGACATCTTGCAGCATCTCTTGTTTCATACACGGAAAAACTTGATTTTGAAAATCTTGACGAAATTGATAATGAAAGTTATACTCCGAATTTTCAAGTTCTTTGCTATCCCGTTATAAGTCTTGATAAAGATATGCCCTATACCCACACAGGATCTTCAGAAAATTTATTAAATCAAAAATATGAAATGCTGAAAGACAAACTTTCATTTGAAAAAGTGAAGATTGAAAATCCCCCTCCCACATTCATGTGGCACAATTTTGATGACTCCTGTGTTGACGTTGCAAATACTCTTTTGTATGCAAAAAACATGAGAGAATGCGGCGGAGAAGTTGAAGTGCACATTTTCCCCCATGGTAATCACGGTGTCGGTCTTGCAGACTGGGACACAAAAGAAAGCAACCATTTTAATCAATGGATAGAGCTTATGATAACATGGTTAAGATATGTGGAATTCTTTTGATTTAAAAAAATTCCATTATTCAATTTTGACCCCAACTATTGACAAAGAGCCAAAAAGGTTACAAAAAGCAGCTTCTGCTCTTTGTAACCTTTTTAATTATTTAATCAGGAATATTATTTCTCCGGGTTTTATGGTGAATGTGTTACCTTTGATATCTGACTGTCTGTCTTTCCACTCATCTTTTAAAACAAGTGTATATTCTTCGTCTGTCAGATTGGATGCAACAAGATACATATCTTCATTTACAAACATTGAAACGTATACATCATCAGGAAGCTCCGACACAATTGCCGCACTTTCTCTGAGTTCTATATAGGCAACGCTGCTTTGTTCAACCATGGGTTTGTAGAGCGCCATGAATTTTTTCCATCTTGGGAATTCCTGTTCATCATCGGGGATTCCTGACCAGAGACTATATACATAGGGACCATCGGGATGGTCTTTCATATATTTCTGAACATTGGCTTCAAAAGTATCTTCTATTGGTGTGTAGTATTTGACACCGGGTTCGCTTATTGCTTTGCCATAGAACGGGCGTCCGGCTTTGAGAAGTGGGAACTGCATAAAGGGAATGGTTGTAGCATAGTAGTAATCGAGGGTGGGATATTCATTGAAATGCATATGCTGACAGGGAACGATATAGGGCTGATATTCTTTGCCTATTCCGAAATTCTTTCCTTTTACTCCCTCGCCTATCCAGAGATAGTCATACACTCTGTCCTTGGTGTTTGGGCGGTTATTGAGGTCTGCGTGAACCTTATAGACACCGCCACGTTTTTTCACTTCGTTATATACAAGGCAGAGAAGATCTTCAATCTCGGGATCGTATGGAAATTTTATGTCAAATATATCTTTATTCTCATCTTTCGCCTGTTCTATGTCAAGGCCATCATATCCCCAATCGTTATATATGCCGTCAAAGCCATATTTATCAACTGCTTCAAAAGTCTTTTTGAGCATGTACTCTCTCCAGCTTGCACTTCCTGCATAGCATTTTCTGAAGTCGGAATACAATGATCTGAACGCATAGTCACATCCGGGACGACCGAAATCTTCACGGAAATCCGGGTCTGAAATCTGAAAATATCCCGTTGAAATATATGGAATGATTTTTATTCCGAAATAGTGACAAAGGTCAACGAACTTTTGCATACCTTCAGGATCATGACTTGTAAACTTATCTGCACCAAGATGTCTTATGGCATCGTTCCATTCTTCATGAATCTGAATGAGTTCAACTCCCGCCTCTGCCATGCTCTTTAAGAGATTGTAGTCATATTCTGTGGGTTCAATGGAGAATTTTGCGGGATAATCTCCAAGATTATATGTTGATTGACCGGGCATGTAGTCAACAATTCTATGTCTTTTTGTATATGTTTTATTATCTCTTTCGGCTTCGTTGATATTATCAATTCTTTTACGGTGCTGTTCTAAAGTCAGTAACTTCATTTAAATTCTCCTTATCATTCATTACAATTCCAATTTGCCATAGGAACAAATTCCCTGTTTTTATCATCAGGTGATGAGAATGTTACAGAAAGATTTATCTCTTCCACATCTTCAAGATATATTGAAAGTTTTCTCACTCCATCGTTTGGCTCCTGCTTTTCTATTACGGGAGATTTGGGAAGAAGTTTGGCGTCCATAACAGTAAATTTTGCATCAACATTGCAGTTGAGGCTGGCTTTGAGTTTCTTTCCGCCTTTTGTGAGAATTGCACTTTTTCCATCCGGCAAAATCTCCACATCTGCTTCTGTGTGAGCAAACCACCATACTGATGCTTTTTTGTTTATTTTAACTTCATCCTGAACTGTAACTACGGTTTTTCCCTCTCCTATTTTCACGCCTCTTTTGTAGGATTCGATTCCGATGTCATCATCATATACATCGGAAAGATTACCAATGGCAAAACTTGTGTTTTTGCCAAATTCATAACTTTCTATTCCGCCTGTTCCGCCTTTTTTCTGACCATATCTTTCATCAGCGTTGAACACGAGAACATTGTGTCCTTCTGCTCTTACACGATATGTATTAAAGTAATCGGAAACGTTATAGTTATCTGCACCAAGGTCAATGAAGAATGTTTCTCCAAAAGCATCCATAACAAAAGTTCCAACATCCATGTGGCTGTGACCTTTGCCATCGCCAAGCGGATTATCACAATGGAACCCTACAAACATATCGTCTTTTGTCCATCCACTTCTCATTGTAGCAATTTCGGAAATGGGTAAAAATACGTCTTCAACCCGTGAATTATCTCCCGCATCAAGCATTTTAGGCTCATACCAGAAAAGGTCAGCATATTCATGGTATCCAACATTAACTTCTCCGTTTAAAATCATCTCAATTCTTGGTTTCGCTTCGCTGAGAACATTGAAATATTTTGCCAGAAACATCATTTGAGGCGGATATGACGCTTTCGGTCTTCCGCAGTCGTGATAACTGAATACGCTGACAGAACCGTTTACCGACATCATAAATTTGTTTGTGAGTTTCATTCCGGGAATATCCACATATCCAAAATAACTTCCTGCCGCATTTTTCAGTGATTCTATTGTCTGGGTAAAATATTCCATTGCATATCCCCAATAGTTATAGCCTTCTTCATATCCGCCATAGGGAGCAAAAAGGCTGAGGGCACGTCTGATATCGAGAAGAGTCTGTTCCATTGCTCGTTCAGCAAATGGTCTTTCTTCCGGTGACAAATCATCAAATATTGACATTGCAGAAAGTCCTACACCTGAAATTACAAGACACCAGTTATCTGCAAGGTCCCCTCTCCAGTTCCATGAACGTTTTCTTTCTTTGTCGTCAAAGTCATCCATAATCTGCATTATACCCTTTTCAAATATTGCTCGGCGGATATAAAGTCTTTCATATTCATCCATCCAGTTATAGAGCCAGTCATAGCACATTCCAAGGTTTGCGCACATTTCACCAACATCAAGAAAATGATAGGGATTCCAGTCAACAAAACAAGCACAATTATACATTTCAAGATATGCTCTTTTTGCATATTTTTCTTCTCCGGTAAGAAGATATGCAAGGGCGCAGAATACCATTCTGCTGCCGTTTTCACGGCATACATACAAAAGTCTGATTCCGTCTCTTATTTCGTAACCGGAACTGAATTCAGTCATAAACTTATCAGCATACGCTACAATATTGTCAACTATTGCCTTATATACTTTATCAGGATTTTCCTTTGAAAGTTCACCTTTTATAAAATCGATTTTTTCTTGTGTAAGAAGAAGTCTGGGATGATGGTGATCGGGATGATTTTTTTCAATCAGAGCTGCCAGGTCTTTTCCTGAAATATCTTCAAACATAAAGGTTTCACAGATGTTTCTCATAACATCTGTGTTATGCTGCCAGTCAAGGTCTTTTTCTATATCATCATCAGAATATATCATAAGACCGTTTATCTCTGTATGTAAAAATTTGCCGAATACTTTGCAAAGTTCTTCTAAAGATGCATATAAAACTCCGTCTTTTTCTTCCAAAGTTTCAAGTGTCAGATTTGCATTTTCTTTTCCGATTGTTTCAAGAAAGAATTCCAAAGGAATCATATGAAAACCATCTTTTTCATATGGACACACATTTTTGTCGTCAGACATATATGCTTTTTCTCCGTGGAGCAAAACAGCATTTTTTCCAACATATGCAGCAACAGCATTTTTCATAAGTTCTTTTCTGCCTTGTGCCGCCTTTTCAAGTCTTTCGCTCATACACATTTCCTCCAATTCGTATACTTGCATTGTGCTATCATGATGATATCACAACGAATTTTAAAATTCAATATATTTTTCTGTTTTTTGCTTCTTCTGATGTGTTTTAAATAATTATATATTTATCCTCTCGAGACAGCCAATGATATTTTATATCAAATAATTGACGTTTTCTCTGTTTATTGTCATAAACAAAAATATACACTCTGCAATGCAAAGTGTATATTTTCATGATTTTTATTTACCTTTTATCAAAAAAATCTTTCATCTTATCAACAAAAGATTTTCTTTGTTTGAAATTTGTTTCACCTGTGACCGATGCAAATTTTTCTATGATTTCTTTTTGTTCTGTGCTCAAATTCTTGGGCACTTCCACAGTAAATTTCAAAATCATATCCCCTCTCACGCCGCTTCGAACGTGGGGAATACCTTTTGAACGAAGTCTTACAACGGTTTCAGGCTGTGTTCCCTCGGGAACTGTGTGGGTCATTTTGCCCGGTTCATATTTTTTGTCGGGGTCAAGAACGGGTATTTCAATTTCAGCACCGAGCGTTGCCTGAACAAAGGTTATTGGAACATCCAAAACAACATCATATCCCGAACGGGTGAAAACAGGATGTTTTTTTATGGAAACTGTCACCAGAAGGTCCCCTGACGGTCCGCCTTTTGTTCCTGCATTACCAAGACCGCGATAACTTACGGTTTCGCCTGCATTGATTCCGGCAGGAATGTCCACTTCAATGTTTTTGGCTCTTTTAACCTTTCCTTTTCCGTGACATTTAGCACATGGTGATTTGATGATACTTCCCTCACCACGGCAGTGACCGCAGACCTGGGTGTTGATCATCTGACCAAACATTGTGTTCTGAACATTTCTTATCTGACCTGTTCCGTTACAATGAGGACATGTTTCCTTGTCAGAAGGATTTTTGGCTCCTGTGCCCTTACATTCTTCACAGTCTTCAATAACATATATCTTAAGTTGTTTTTTTACACCAAATGCCGCCTCTTCAAAAGAAAGAAGAACACTTTCATCTATGTCAGAACCACGTCTTGGTCCGTTTTTTCGTCTTTGAGATGATGAACCGAATCCACCGCCGAACATTGAACCGAAAATATCACCGATGTCGCCAAAATCCATGTTGCCAAATCCGCCAAAACCACCGAATCCGCCACCGGCTCCACCACCGTAGCTTGGGTCAACTCCTGCAAATCCAAACTGGTCATAGCGTGATTTTTTTTCGGAATCGCTCAAAACTTCATAGGCTTCACCAATTTCCTTAAACTTGGCTTCAGCTTCTTTATCACCGGGATTAACATCAGGGTGATATTTTTTTGCAAGTTTTCTGTAGGAGCGTTTAATTTCATCATCGGAAGCACCTTTGGAAACTCCAAGGACTTCATAATAATCTCTTTTTTCTGCCATAATTTCACCTTTTTAAAACAGAGATAAAAAGGGGTGTAAAAAAGTTATGACTTTTTTACAGCCCCACTTTTATGTTATACCATTATCATTTGTTATCGTCGTCAACTACTGTGTAGTCACCGTCATATGTGCCGCCATTTGCGCCCATATCAGGACCTTGTGCTCCCATATCAGGTCCTCCCTGGGGATTTGCCTGCTGATACATTTTTGTTGAAACTTCATAGAATTTCTGTGAAAGAGCTTCTGTTGCAGCTTTGATTGCTTCTGTGTCTGTGCCCTCTAATGCTTTTTTAACATCTGCAATTTTTGCTTCGATTTCTGTTTTGTCAGTGCTATCGAGTTTGTCGCCAAAATCTGTCATTGCTTTTTCACACTGATAGCAGAGACTGTCTGCGCTGTTTCTTGCTTCGATTTCTTCTTTACGTTTTTTGTCTTCTTCAGCAAACTGTTCTGCTTCTTTTACCGCTTTGTCAATGTCTTCATCTGTGAGATTTGTGCTTGCTGTGATTGTGATATCCTGAGCATTGCCTGTTGCCATATCTTTTGCAGTAACTTTTACGATACCGTTGGCATCAATATCAAAGCTTACTTCAATCTGTGGAACTCCTCTTGGAGCAGGAGCAATGCCTGTGAGACTGAATTTGCCGAGAGATTTATTGTATGCAGCCATTTCTCTTTCACCCTGGAGAATGTGAATTTCAACGGATGTCTGATTGTCTGCTGCAGTTGAGAACACCTGAGTCTTTTTAGCAGGAATTGTTGTGTTTCTTTCGATGAGTTTTGTGCAAACTCCGCCGAGAGTTTCAATACCGAGTGAAAGAGGTGTAACGTCTAAAAGAACGATGTCTTTTACATCCCCTGCCAAAACACCGCCCTGAATTGCAGCACCCATTGCTACACATTCATCGGGGTTAATGCCTTTGTGAGGTTCTTTGCCGGTGAATTTCTTAACTGCTTCCTGAACTGCAGGGATTCTTGAAGAACCACCAACAAGGAGAACTTTGTTGATATCGGATGCTGAAAGACCGGCATCGGCAAGTGCTTTTCTTGTGGGTTCCATTGTTTTTTCAACAAGGTCAGCAGTAAGTTCATCAAATTTGCTTCTTGAAAGTGTTACATCAAGGTGTTTTGGACCTGTTGCATCTGCTGTGATAAAGGGAAGGTTGATGTTTGATGTTGCAACACCTGAAAGTTCAATCTTTGCTTTTTCTGCTGCTTCTTTAAGACGCTGCATTGCGATTTTATCAGCGGAAAGATCAATTCCGTTTTCCTTTTTGAATTCTTCAATGAGATAGTTCATAATCTTTTCATCAAAATCATCACCACCGAGTCTTGTGTTACCACCGGTTGCAAGAACTTCAAAAAGACCATCGCCTATTTCAAGAATGGATACGTCAAATGTACCGCCACCAAGGTCATATACCATGATTTTCTGCTCGCCGTCTTTGTCCATACCATATGCAAGAGCAGCGGCTGTAGGTTCGTTTATGATTCTCATAACTTCAAGACCTGCAATTTTACCTGCATCTTTTGTTGCCTGACGCTGTGAGTCATTGAAATATGCAGGAACTGTAATTACAGCCTGAGTTACGGTTTCGCCAAGATAGCTTTCTGCATCTGCTTTAAGTTTTGAAAGCACCATTGCGGAAATTTCCTGGGGAGTATAGTTTTTGTCATCAATTGCAACTTTTCTGTCTGTACCCATGTCTCTTTTGATTGAGATGATTGTTTTGTCGGGATTGGTGATTGCCTGTCTTTTGGCAACCTGACCGATAAGTCTTTCTCCTGTTTTTGTGAATGCTACAACAGAAGGAGTTGTTCTTGCGCCTTCTGCATTGGCGATTACGACAGGTTCGCCGCCTTCCATAACTGATACACAAGAGTTTGTTGTACCAAGGTCAATTCCTATAATTTTTGCCATTTTTTATTCCTCCAAATATATTAGTTTGCCACCTTAACCATGCTGTATCTTATAACTTTGTCACGGTAGGTATATCCTTTTTGAAATTCTTCAACAACAATGTTATCCGCAATTGATTCATCGTCAATATGCATTATTGCATTGTGACGAAGGGGATCAAATTCGCATCCGAGGGCTTCAATTTTCTGAACTCCCAGTTTTTCAAAGGTTTCAATCGTCTGATTATATATCATCTCAATTCCTTTGAATAAATCTTTTTCTTTTTCTTCATCAGAAAACGATGCAAGTGCTCTTTCAAAGTTATCAATAACAGGTAAAAGTGCTGTTACGGTATCTCCAACAGAGTCAACATATATTGCCTCTTTTTCTTTTTGTGTTCTCTTTTTGAAATTGTCATACTCTGCCAGAAGTCTTAAATATGTGTCTTTGAGTTCAGCAATCTCCTTTTCTTTTTCCAAAAGAGCCTTATCGGCCTTTTTGGATTTTGATTTGGTTTTTGTCTGTTCCTTCTTTTCTTTGGTTTCTTCAGAACTGTTTTTTTCCGCAGTATTTATTTCTTCATTTGTATCTTCCACGGAATTTTCCGGATTCTTAATCAATATTCTTTCCTCCTTTATCATCACCCATAAGTTCGTTTATGCATCCTGTCAGGTAATCAAGTGTTGATATTACCTTTGCATAATCCATTCTCGTGGGACCGATAATTGCCAGTTTGCCTTTCATATTACCACCAAGGGAATAGTTTGAGACTATAAGGCTTATATCTTTATCTTTCAGTACAGGGTTTTCATTTCCGATTATAACAGAGGTTGAGTCCCCCGTTCCTGAAAGCAGAGATTTTATCATCTGACTGTTGTCTTTTTTCAGGAAATTAAAAAATTCCTTTGTACGGTCAATATTATTGAATTCAGGATGTTTGAAAATGTTACTTGTTCCGCCAAGAACCACGTCAACTTCATTTTCTTCCCCGGAAATATCACACAAAAATTCAAAAACCGGATTTATGAGCATTTCATCAACGGAGATCAGTTCTTTTTCTTTTTCAAGAATTTCAGGTATAAAGGAGTCTGTTGACGCACCTGAAAAACGGTGATTGAGATAATTTGAAAGTTTTTCCAAAACATTTATGTCATATTCTCTCACTGTGCGAACGGTACAGTTTTTCACATTTCCCGAATCTACAACTGCAATAACAACAAAACTGCGATTATCAACGGGTATGAGTTTTATGTTGGTGAGAGTTGCAGATGATGAAATGGGTGTTGTGTAGATTGTTGCATAGTCTGTGAGGACAGACATTATCTCCGAGATATTTTCAATGGTACGGCGAAGTTCGATATATTTTTTGTGAAGAGCAGAGGTTATCTGATTGATCTCTCCCATGCTCAGGCGATATTCCTGCATAAGCTGATCAACATATACTCTGTATCCCATATATGAAGGAACTCTTCCTGATGATGTATGAGTTTTTTCAAGATAGCCTGCTTCTTCAAGTGCCGCCATTTCATTTCTGATGGTGGCAGAACTTACACCAAGATCGTATTTTTGAAGAATATGAGATGAGCCTACGGGTTCTGCAGAAACTATATAGTCATCTATTATTGCCTGGAGAATTTTTTTCTTTCTGTCACTAAGTTCCATAATATCCTCCCTTTAAATATTCTCATTTGTCTAAATACGAATTTTAGCACTCTGCATTTAAGAGTGCTAAAGATAAGATACCACCATTTGACATTTTTGTCAATAGTTTAGATTAATTTTATTTATTTTCAACAATTACACAAAATCACACAGTACATAGTTTGATATATAGTATGCCCTTTGTGCCAAAATGTATCTGTCGCCCATGTCTTTGAGAAGTCCATTTTTCAAATGTTTTTTTATTGCCTCGGGAAATGCTTCTTCTATTTCACATCCGAATTTTTCTTTGAAATCTTCCTTTGATGCACCGATTTTTGTGAGACGAAGAGACAAAAACATAAATTCACTCATAAGGTCTTCTTTTGATAGAGTAACATTTTCCGAAAGTTCAAAAGATGAAAGATATTTTTCAAAATCACAAGTATTTGCATATCTTTTGCCTCCATAAAAAGAAGATGCTCCCGGCCCTATTCCCACATATTCTTCTCCTGTCCAATATTTTGAATTATGGCGTGAATATTTTCCGCATTTTGAAAAATTTGAAAGTTCATATTGCTCATATCCGTTTTTTTCAAGAGTTTCCTTTATGACGGAATAGATTTTTTCATATTCTTCATCACTTTTCTCCGAGATTGTGCCATTTTCAAGTTCTTTTGAAAATGGGGTTCCATCTTCAATTTTAAGACCATAGCAGGAAATGTGCTCGGGAGAAAGCGCAACAAATTCATCAAGGGTTTTTAAAAGGCTTTCTTCGTTCTGACCGGGAATTGCATACATAAGATCAAGACTGATATTGTCAAACCCCGTTTCTCTCAAAATCGAAAACGCTTTTTTTGTGTTTTCAGAGTTATGAATTCTGCCAAGTTTTTCAAGTTCTGAATCGGAAAAAGTCTGTGCACCAAGACTGATGCGGTTTATACCTTCCTCTTTCCACGCCTTTGCCTTTTCAGCATTTACGGTGCATGGGTTTGCCTCTAATGTTATTTCACCGGTGGGGAAAATTTTGAAATTTTCTTTTGCACCTCTCACAAGACGGGAAATCTGGCCGATTGAAAGAAGTGACGGTGTGCCTCCGCCAAAATAGAGAGTATCTGCCTCTATGTTATCGTTTTTATATTTTTCCATCTCTGAAATTGCACCTGCAACATATTCGTCTATGCGTTCTGTCATATTTGCATATGAACAAAAATCACAATAGTTGCATTTTTTCAGGCAAAAAGGAACATGTATATATATGCCTTTCATGCAAACCTCTCCTCTTTATTTAAAAATCAGATTATATGCATTATTATATAATATTCTTTCGTTTTCCTCTCTTGTCATGCCAAGTGAAAGGAAGTTTTCTATTCCCTCTTTGTGTCTTTCTATGGGATAGTCTGTTCCAAAAAGAATTTTTTCCGTTCCGTGACGGCTTATGATGGACTTGATTCTATTGGGAGAAAGTTTTCTTGATGTACTTGAGCAATCCATGAAAAGGTCCTTGCCAATTAAAAATTCTTCTGTCTGTTCCCATTTGAGATGACCGCCAAGATGTGCTCCGATCACTACAATTCCCGGGAAATCCTGCATAATCTTTACAAGTCTTGCCGCAGAGGAATAATCATATTTCACATCTCCCATGTGAAAGAGAATGGGAAGTTTTTTATCCCTTAAAATTTCATAGGCACCATACATTCTTCTGTCGTCTATGTTGAAAAACTGAAAATCGGGATGGAGTTTGATTCCCTTTAATCCAAGAGATATGATTCTTTCAATTTCCTTTTCAAAATTTTCATATTCGGGGTGAAGAGTTCCAAACCCTGCAATGTTTTCTGTTATGTGAGATGCGGTGGCGTTGTTCACATCTTCGACTTGGGATGCTTTGAGAGCAGATGAGTGAATAACAAACTTTTCAACTCCTGCCTCTTTTGTGCTCTCTTTCAAATCTTCCATTGTGCCTTTCCCGTGCATTTCATATTCATAGTAGTCGCCTACGTGTCTTACTGCACGGTCTGCAAGTTTTTCAGGCCATATGTGAGTGTGTACGTCGATTACTTTGTATTCCATATTTATCACCCTGACTGTATCAATTTGTTAATTTATTAAAGCTATATCACAACATAAAATCTATTTCACCATTTAAAGTCTATGTGTCAACCTTTTATCAATAGTTTGTGCGAAGTTAGAAGAATAGTGAATAATAAGACCTACTATTTTTCACTAATTCTTTTCCGAATAAAATTCTTTAAAACCGCGAGAATGCAGGATTTCCCTGCTCCGATAGCACATGCAAATATTTATTATCAGCAAACTATTGTATTCAATTATTAGATTTTCACAACCCAGTGCCCATTTTTGTCAGCACCAATTCTGTCAACAATTCCTTTTTCTTTTAGCGTCTTAATATTTCTTTCGATTGTTCTTGTTTCAACACCTGCATATTTTGCCATTTCTTCAATTGTTATATTTGAATTATTTCTTATAAGTTCAACAATCTTTCTTTGTGTCTTATTTAATTTTACACCGACATTTACACCGACATTTACACCGACATTCTCATCAAACAAACCATTAATGTGCAAATATCTATTTTTCAGTTCATTCTTTTCTCCCAAAAGCAAGTTTCTGATAAACTTTTCAAGATAGTATATGTAAATATTATAAATCGGCAAACTAATGTTTAATTTTTATAGACTTGACACGAGTAAAATACAATGCTCATTGTCCTTTATATTTTATGCAACTTGTATTGTTATTCCAAACAACGGAGCAAGTATCAAATAAATTGTAATTATGCTTAAAATTGGCGTAAGTACAATGGCACTATATACTATAATTTTTTTGAACTTATGCTGAATCTTAAAATATGCAAAAATATGTAATGCCAAATAAACTATAAAACTTATTCCGCATCCGAAAAAGGCAAATGCTCCATCCCCGCCCCAAAACCACATAAACATAAAGTATTCAATCAATGTAAATATAGCCAGTGGTATATGTAGTAAGAATATTATCACTCTCTTCATTTTTGCACTTCCTTTCACATCAATAGACATCATTTATAAAAGATATTATTAGATACCAATCAAAATTTCAGCAGTATCAATTTCAGACAATTTGATTTTCTTTGACACATTTGAAGTTATAACTTTAAAGTTCTCCAGCGGTTCTTCCAATTCCACATCATAGCATACATACCATTCACCGCTGTCTTTGACAATATCTATTTCTATATCTAATTCTGATATATGCCACCAATTTGTATTCAAATAAGAAACTGACAAATCTACATTACCATTCCCTTTAAACTTTTCATCATTAGTGAGTTTATAAAGAACATCTTCGCTTAACACGAATCCTATTGCGTACCTACCGTATTTTCCACCTTTAATTTTAAAGTTTTCAGTATCATTTTCAAGCCTAATTTTACCGCCATTTTCGTACTCATAATACTCGTCAACAGTATTTGTTTCTTTACCATTTACAGTAATGTCATACTCCCCCGTAATTCTGTCAAAAGGATAAAATCGATAATATAACCATTTATAATTAAATGCACATATTACTAAAATAAAGGTAAAAACAATAGAAAGTATTAAAAATGTTTTCTTCATATTTTCACACCTTTCAACATAGTTATTCAGCATTTGACATAATTCTTACTCGTGTCAAGACAGGCGAACAGTGAATAATAGGACCTACTATTTTTTCCTTAATTTTTCACTGTTTTTTCTTGAACAAAATTCTTTAGAACCCGCGAGAATACTGGATTTTCTCGCCACCGATAGTATATGTAAATTTTATTTATCGGCAGACTAATGTTTAATTTTTAAGGACTTGACACGAGTACTTTCGCATCACATTTATTCTTTCAAAAGTTTTAATGTGTTTTGATTTTCAAGAACTCTTAATTGTGATTTCGCCATCGAGTTAAGTTGAACAAGTCTTTCTCTTTGAAGTACACCTTGTTCTATAAGTATTGCATTAAAACTTTCCATATTAGCAATTACCAAAAGTTGTTCTATTGTCGCGTAATCTCTTATATTACCTTTCTTATCAGGATTTTCTGTTCTCCAATCTTTTGCCGTTTTACCGAACAGAGCCATGTTTAAAACATCTGCCTCATTGGCATAAACAAACGCAAGCTGTTTCTCGCTCAAATTAGGAACAATATTCTCTTTTATGGCATCTGTATGTATACGATAATTAACTTTGGCAAGTTCTCTTTTGGCGCTCCACTCAAGCTCTTTCTGTTCATTAACTTTTAATCTTTGAAATTCAGTTATAAGATAAAGTTTAAATTCAGGACTTAACCAACTTGCAAATTCAAACGCAATATCTCTGTGTGCAAATGTTCCACCATTATTTCCTGACTTTGAAATTATGCCTATTGCATTCGTTGTTTCAATCCATTTTTGTGGAGATAAATAAAAACTATTTCTTCCTGCCTGATTTTCAAAGGTCGTAAATTCGATACCTTTGAAATCGGGATTGTTTAGCTTTTCCCATAACCCCAAATATGAAATAACATCCTTGTTTCTCATCCAAGTCTGAATTGGAACCTTCGGCTCTTTCGGATTTGCATATCTGGCAATATCGGTAAGAGAAATATAGTCAGCTTTATTTATCTTTTTATATTTAATATCAATACCATTTACTTCTATTTGATTATTTTTTGCCATATCGCATTATCCTTTCTGTCTACATTTCGTTTGGTTTTACTAATAGGTAATAGCGCTTTTATGTTTAAGCAAAAACATTATAAATTGCTTTTCCCTAGGTTACATTTGGAACACAGAGTTTGCAGATTTTCAATTGTTGTTTCTCCTCCTTTAGACCAAGGAACAATATGATCTACATGTAATTCAACGTTTTGATCATTAGCTGGAGATGCACCACACATACAACATTTAAATCCATCTCTTTTCATAACCATAAATCTAAGTCTCAAGTTGATATCCCGTTTGGTTTTGTGTGATTCAACAAACTTTGTTCCAATAGCAAAATTATCATCACTAACATAAGCCTGAAAGTTTTTTAATGCATTTGACCATTTTCCATACTTTCGCAAATATGCATTGCTAGATATCTTTGATAATTCTCTATTATCCATATCTCGTCGTGTTGGCTGTTTACCAATCTTCGTCCATACATTTTCTATATTCTTTATAAACTCATCGTCATCATAAAACTTATTCCGACTTCCAATATTAACTAAAGATAAAGCCTTATTCCAAGTTCCAAACCTTCGTACTATTGTAGACGGATTATATTTTCCATGTTCCGAGTATTCTTTCATAGACATTGTTTCAATCTGCAATTTTATTGCTGTTATCCTTAAATCATCTAAAAGTTCTTCATCTGACGCTCTTTTATTCAATTCTTTATACTCAAAGTTCATAGGATATATCCTTCTTTCCTTAAGAGAATCTATGACATTTTTATGACAATAGCCTGCTTGATAAATTCATAAAATAATTTATTAAGTTATCTTTAAATATTTTTCAAATTTATTAGTTAAGTTCTCTCGTGATTTATGAAAAAACTGTTTTGTTTCTTCGTACTGGTTTTTCATTTCATCATATATCTCTTTTTCTTTTTCGTTATCGCTATTATAATTTTTCAAAAAATAAGCTACATCTCTGAAAGCTATCCATTTTGAGAAAATAGTACAAATAAAATCAGCATCTTCTTTTTCAAACAAAAACTCTGTTCCTTGAACATCATAACAATTACAATCCACACCCATAATTTCAAAACGCTTTTCCACAATATCTTCCAAACCACTCAAACAACAACCACATATAATGTCACAAGCATAATAATAAGCAATTCTTTTATTAAATAAATCTATTTTATATTGCCTTTTTGTACCACTTAGGGAAATGTATATGGCAACGATTGATGTTACTAATCCTATAATCCCTACTACGCAATTAATTATATCCGTAACACTCATAAAACCTCTCCTTTCAACATCATTCGACATAATTCAACTCGTGTCAAGACTGGACTAAAACATACTATAAAGCATTATTGTCATTAATATTATATCATACAATATACTGATTAACAACCTTAGCCGTCGGCTATCCCAAAACCGGTTTCGTGAGCTTTTTTAAATGAGAAAAATCACACGGATATATTTGATATGTTTTGCACAAGAAAATCTCATTACGACATCCATATGTAAGGAAAATATTATGTGCATATCAAAAATTGAATTACGTATAGGTTTTCAAAAGCCTGCATATTTCTTTCATATTATTTATTCTATGCATTTCCAAGTCTTTCTCATTTTCATCACAAAATTCATCCCACTGTGCATGATCTTCGCACCAATCTATTAAGGTGAGTCCATTATCATAATAATCATCAAGATGCATATACATATTTGGATTAACGCCCTTTTCAAGAATCCATTTCACAAAAACGGAATTTGCGAAGATACACGCCATCTGAATCAGATTGCTGTTAATATGTGTAATTCCGTAAATTGCAGGGCTGGCACCGCTGCTCATCAGTTTTTCAATGTTATCTTTCATCTGTTTCGGAAGTGAATCGTAATACTTTTCATCACTAAACAAGAATCTATCAACATATACATATAGCGGTGTCTCACCGTCGAAGTTAATGGAATTAAGATTATAGCCCTCCTCCGACAACCGGCACAATTTTGATACATCACCCGATTTCGCCAATTCAAACAGAATTTTATTATCTTCATATATCATCTTGTACACTCGCTTTTGATTTCCAAGTTCCAATATGTCGATACGAATTTCCATATAATATTTCATGCACTCGTCAAGTGAATATTTAACTTCTCTGTTGAAAAATTTCGGAATCGCAGTACACTTATGCTTTCCAAACAATTGAACCCGATCATCGTACTGTATTACACCATCAAAACGAATTATTCTATCGTTT
Organism: Clostridia bacterium; assembly: GCA_045654685.1. Lineage (GTDB taxonomy): Bacteria > Bacillota > Clostridia > UMGS1810 > UMGS1810 > RGIG1828. The sequence continues at coordinate 21,228 of JAZONV010000040.1, forward strand.
TGTTCAGAATATTCTACATGCTCCGTCACATAAAAACCGCTATCTATTATTTCTTCCATTATCAGCAAGAGTCTTTCTTTCAGATAATCAACAGGATACTTCCAGTATATAGGATAAACCCCATTTTCGCGTTGCTCACCAATTTCGATTTTCTCGACGTCGCTACATTCATCAAATAACCTTTCCACAGCCTGCTTATAAACTTCTTTAGCAAAAACATAGCCTGCATCATCCATATATAAATAGTGATTTATTGCCCACGGCACTATTTTGCCATATATTTCACCAACCGAAAAACTCTTTTTCTCATTATTATTTCCAAATAAAGTCAAATCATCTCTAAACCTTATCGGCAACAGCGATTCCCTATTAATATCATCATTCAAAATTATATTTGCCGCCAGATATTGTTCATCATATAGGTCGTATCCATCTGTCCATTGTGGCAAGTATCTCTTTTTTTCATCTGCTTTCATCTGCTTTCATCTCCTTTCAGCATAATCTGACAACTTTCGACATACCTTATATGCGGAACAGACAGTTTAGATGCAAACTACTATAGTTGCAAATCTATATCAAACTAAGACTAAAAATTTTCATTAGTTTTCTTATCTGCACGCATGGTTTCTATAAATTGTAAATTTATCATAAAAATCCAAAGAACGAAAAGGATACTATTTTGTTAAATCCTCTGACGTTGCAAGAGCTATAAATCTCTCTTCCTTATCATTAACAGCGCAATAATAATGATAAACAATACCATTATGTTTTATAACAGAACTTTTATGAGCATAGACATTTTCCCATTCAAATTCCGATTTTACCAAAGGTTCTCCATCCCAGATTGTCCAATCCTTAAGATTTTCAGAACATGCAAAAGTATTATATGCACCCACACCACTTATATATCTGAAGAAAAACATAACATATATATCATCTATCTTAACTATCTGAGGATCTCCTGATATTACTAAGCCATCTATATTTTTCGTTTCATCAATAATTGGTGCATCCAAAAATCTATGCCATTTTTCACCATCATCTGATACTGCGAGATAAATCCTCTCTTTTCCGTCATTCCCTTTTGCATTATATGCATTAACATACTTGTGTCCTATAATCATAGCTTCATCTACAAACATGTTAGATTTGTATAGGGTTAAAGTTTCAAATTCTCTCGCATCCTCATCACAAGGCCTCAAAATAGGTTTTTCAAACCTTATAAATTTACTGACCGGTGTATCTGCAAATGCCAATCCCATCGACAAAGGATCGGTTTCATAACCATCCAGATTACCACCTAAATACGCCATATAATACTTTTCGTTTATTTGCTGTATTTCATTGGTCTCACCAAAATTCATATCAACAAATGCGGCATACCCTGCTCTTTGCTTGCTGTCCCAACTATCATCGCTTACTCTTTCAAAAATTTTACCTTCATATTTCCAGTTAAGCAAATCATCACTTGATGCAAAATGAGTTTCATAACCGGAGTTTCTTGTGTCTTTATTTATCATTATATAGTACATATACCACTTGTTGTTATACTTGAACACCGATGGGCTGTCTGTCATATTATTATCATCTTTAATCACAGCACCATATTTATACGGTGTTTTGATTATATTATATATCTCCTGCATTTTTAGTTTTGAAATTTCCATATTAATCTCCCTACTGCCACTAAAGTGTCAGCGCAAACAGTAATAAAATTGCTGATACGTGGCTGTTTTTATTATACTGTAGTTGAATGTCCTTGACTTTTCGACACCCGTACTAATCTCATATCAAGATCGTTCAAAAAATTTTCTTTTTCGCACAGCGCTATAATTCCATAGATGTTCTTTTGTATTCCGTAGGGGTTTTACCCGTGGCTTTTTTGAATACTTTTCTAAAATATATTGAAGATTTAAATCCTGCCATTTCGCTTACTTCTTCTATGGAAAGATTTTTGTCATACATAAGAACAATAGCTTTTCCGACTCTGACGTTATTAATATATTCAATGGGAGTTTCACCCATATGTTTTTTGAAGTTGGGAAAAAATCTGGAGGTGCTCATATTGCAAAGGCCGGCAAGAAAATCAACGCTCAAATCTTGAAAATAGTTTCTTTCTATATAGTTGATTGCAGGAAGAAGGCGATCATCATTTCTGATTTCTACATTTTTCTTTTTGAGGCAGGGATAAATCCTTCCCAAAAGCGCGTAAAATCTTGACAATGATTCGAGCCTTTTGCAATATTCTCCTTCATAATTTTCGAGTATGAAATCATACTGATTTTTAAATTCACCAAAATCATCGGGAGTAACTTTCTGAATGTCAAAACTATGCTGTCGTGAAAACGGGCTCGGAAGTTCCAGTATGAAATGTATGCTTATGTATACCGCTTTGGGGTTTGCATTCCATGTTGAAACATATCTTGAATTTATCGGAACAAAAATAATATCTCCTGATTCAAGATGAATATGTTCACCGTTTTCGCTGTCAACCACATCTCCGCTTCCTTCAAGCAAAAGTCCCATACAAAAATGAGGTCTTGGGGATGAACTGACATCGAAAGTATGATTTTTTTCGTATTCATATTTATCAATTTTGAAAAAGGTTATGGCTTCCATATTCTCACCCGATAGAATAGTTTTGTTTTTTGATATTATATCATATATCCTAATTTTGTCAATGGTGGTATAGTAAAAACAGACTTATATATGGAGGAAATATTATGAAAGCGATAGTAATAGAACCAAACAAAGACCTTGTATGGAAAGAAGTTGAAGTGCCTGAACTAAAATGCGGAGAAGTGCTTATCAAAGTCTATGCCGCAGGAGTTAACAGAGCGGATCTTATGCAAAGAGACGGGTGTTATCCACCACCCCCCGGATGTCCGGACTGGCCCGGTCTTGAAATTTCAGGAGTTATTACAAAGCTCAGCGAAGAAGCCGAAAAAGAAAGCACATGGAAAGTGGGCGACAGAGTGTGTGCTCTCCTTGGGGGCGGCGGATATGCAGAGTATGCCGCTGTGCATCATTCGATGGTTATGCCGATTCCCGAGGGGTTATCTTTTGAAGAGGCTGCAGCACTTCCCGAAGCTTTTGCAACTGCATATCTCAACCTCTTTATTGAAGGTGGTGCAAAGGAAGGTCAGACATTTTTGATGCAGGCAGGAAAAAGCGGTCTTGCAAGCGTTGTGATTCCCATGGCGAAAGCATTTGGCCTGAGGGTTATAACCACCGTCAGAACAGACGAAGAAGTTCAGGAAATCAGCCATCTTAATGCAGATGTTGTTGTTAATACTTCAAAAGAAAAACTTTGTGACGTTTTAAAAAGAGAAGAAGAAGCAGGACATCCTCTGAATCTTGCAATTGATTGTCTCGGAAGCGAAAACGTTGGGGAATGTTTCCCCTATGTTGCATATGGTTGCAGATGGATTATGATTGCAACTTTGGCAGGAGATATATCTTCTGTAAATATGCGTACAATGTATGTGAAAAACATAAGACTCATCGGAAGTACCCTCAGAAGCAAGTCTGTTGAAGTTAAAGGACAAATACTCTCAAATCTTGTTAAAGATATATGGCCAAAGGTTGTATCAGGTGAAGTTCGCCCCACAATCTATGAAATCTTGCCAATTACCCAGGCTGAAAAAGCACATTCTCTTTTAGAGAGCGGAGTTAGTGCAGGAAAAGTTATTCTAACCATACCCGGAGAAAACTGAGTCAGGAGATAAGATTATGGATAACAGACAGATAGTTTTTACCAAAATAAACACGGCAGAATTTTTGGACAGTGAAAAAAGAGAGCCGGGCGAAAATGAAGTTTGCGTCAGAACAGAATTTTCAACCATCAGTCCGGGGACGGAAAAAGCAAACATCACCGGTGATCCCAATGTTTCCGCAGGAGGACCTTCCGCCGTTGTATTCCCAAGATATCTCGGGTACAGCAGTTCCGGAACCGTAGTGTCAAAAGGCAAGAATGTTTCCAGTGTGGATATTGGCGACAGAGTGGTGGTGTTTTGGGGAACACATTCAAAGTATAATACAGTCAATCAAAACAACGTGGTAAAAATATCGGATGAGGTTTCATTCGAAGAAGCGGCAATGAGTTTTATTGCCACCTTCCCAATGGCCGCAATACGAAAAACACGACTTGAAATTGGCGAATCTGCAGTTGTTATGGGTTTGGGTCTTTTGGGACAACTTGCCGTCATGCTTCTTCGCACAGCAGGTGCTGCTCCCATAATTGCGGTTGACCCCGTTGAAAGCAGAAGAGAAGAAGCTCTTCGCCTTGGTGCTGACTATGCTTTTGACCCATTTGAAAAGGATTTTGCCCGGAAGGTGAAAAAAATTACAGATGGCGGTGCTAAAGTTGCTATAGAAGTTACCGGGGTTGGTGCAGGTCTTGATGGTGTTCTTGACTGTATGGCAAAATTCGGAAGGGTTGCTCTTCTTGGTTGTACAAGAGACAAAAACTTCACCATTGATTACTACAACAAAGTTCACTCACCGGGAATCAGCCTTATTGGTGCACACACCATGGCACGACCAAACCTTGAATCATTCTCGGGATATTTTACACATCAGGATGATATAAAATCTGTTTTGAAGCTGTGTTCAGGCAGAAGAATAGAACTTAAATCCATGATAAAAGAAACTCACAATCCAAAGGATTGCACCCAAGTATATGACAGACTTATAAATGACAGAAATTTTCCGATTTTAGTTCAATTTGACTGGAGGAATGTATGATGAAGAAAATAAAAATCGCCCAAATAGGATTTAATCAGAACAGCCATTCCATTCAGGTTTTTATGAGCATGGCAAAACAGAGCGATATTTTTGACATTGCAGGATATGTGATGCCTGAAAACGAAAGAGAGAGAATTCCCAGCATTTTGGAACATCTTGAGCCCTACCAGGAACTTTCTCTTGAAGAGGTTTTAAACAATCCCGAAATTGAAGCGGTGACAATCGAAACTGAGGAGATATATCTTACAAAGTATGCAAAGCTTGCCGCAAAGCACGGGAAGAAAATACATATGGAGAAACCCGGCGGAGTGTCATTGAAGGATTTCACAGAATTGATTCAGATTGTAAAGGAAAAAAATCTTCTTTTTCACACGGGGTATATGTATAGATACAATCCATATGTTGAAAGACTCATGGAAAGAATACGTGCAGGAGAACTTGGCGAAATCATAAGCGTTGAAGCACAGATGAACTGTAATCACAAACCTGAAGTTCGTCAATGGCTCGAAAACTTCCCCGGTGGAATGATGTTCTTTTTGGGTTGTCACCTTGTTGACCTTGTTTTGCAGATTAAGGGTATTCCAAATAATGTTATTCCTCTTAATCGTTGTACCGGCGCAAACGGAGTGACAAGTGAAGATTTTGGAATGGCGGTTTTTGAATATGACAACGGAGTTTCTTTTGTGAAAACAAACGCAACCGAAATCGGCGGTTTTAATCGCCGTCAACTTGTGGTGTCGGGAACAAAAGGTACCGTTGAAATCAAGCCGTTTGAAGTATGTGTGGACGATGGACAATATAGCGAAATGACAGAATATAGCGACACTGACTGGTTTACATCCGGCGACAAATTCAAAAGCGAAGTGTATGACCGTTATGACGGAATGATGGCATCATTTGCCGCTATGGCAAGAGGTGAAAAAGAAAATCCGTGGAGCTATGATTACGAACTTGCTTTGTTTGAACATATTATAAAAGCATGCGGAGGGGAAAAAGATGTATGAAAACAAAAGAGTTCTTTTGATTGCCGGTGGTGGAACTCTTGGAACGTATACCGCAAAAGAACTTCTAAAAAAAGGATGCTATGTGGATATAATTTGTCCCGAAGATAAAGTTTCATCTGATAGCAGACTTTTCTATTACAAGGCTTTCTCTTCGGTGGAATACCTTAAGGATTTATTTTCCCAAAACCACTATGATGCAATAGTGGACTTTGTGTATTACAAAAATCCTGATGACTACATACCATTCCACAAGATTTTGAGAGAAAATACGGATCATCTTTTGTACGTTTCTTCATACAGAGTTTATGCCGATTCCCAAAAACTACTGACAGAGGAGTCTGCCGTTCTTTCTCCCGAAACTGTTGATGATGAATTTTTTCTCAAAAACGAAGATTATGCCCTTTCCAAGCTTAAAAATGAAGCATATATCAAAAATTTTGCCGGAGACATGAACTGGACAATTATCCGACCTGTGATCTCCTTTTCAAAGTATCGCATGGATGTGATTGCACATTCAGGAACATATGTTATTGACTGTGCAAAGAAAGGAAAAACAATCCCTGTGCCAATTGGTGCAAAAGACAAAATTGCAGGACTTGACTGGGCAGGAAATACAGGTAAAATTATTGCAAATCTTCTTTTTAAAAAGGAAGCTCTTGGTGAAGTCTTTACCATAAGCTCTGCGCCAAACCTTACCTGGGGTGAAATTGCAGACATATATACAGATTTACTCGGTGCAAAGTTTAACTGGATTGACACCGATGAATACATAAAAATTGAGCCAAAACTTAAAGACAATCAATGGCTTCTCACCTATGACCGTCTGTTAAACAGACTGATAGACAATTCAAAAGTTCTGAAAGTTACGGGGCTAAAAAAAGAAGATTTTGCATCAATCAAAGACGGAATTAAAACTGAACTTGAAAATCTTGGTGTTTTGTGACAGAAATTATTTTTAATACATAAAATCAAGGTTATAAAACAAGGGACACAACTGCCATCGGTTGTGTCCCTTGTTTTTGCTCTATACTTTACTCGATAGTCTTTATATAAAGACTGTATAATTTAGATGCCAATGTTCTTTGTGGTTATTCATATCAAACCAAAGACTGTTTTAACTCCAAAACTTTCTCTTTGATTAAATTCGCTGTTTTCATAAATTCTTCGTCGCTTTTTCCTGTGGGATCTTCAAGTCCCCAATCGCATCTTTTTTTACACGGTATATTAGGGCAATGAACATTACAACCCATTGTTATTACTATATCAGGGGTAGGAATATCTGAAATCAGCTTTGAATACTGACCCGACATATCTATACCAAAATGCTCTTTCATAATTCGCACGGCATCCCCATTTATCTGTGGTTTTGTTTCTGTTCCCGCAGAATAGCACTCGAATTTTTTGGAAAGATATATTTTTCCAAAAGCCTCTGCCATTTGACTTCGGCAAGAATTATGTACGCAAATAAATGCTATTTTACTTTTTGACATGGAAAGGGCACCTTTCTTCTATGCATTGATTATTAAGTTTAGAGCGTGAACACTCGATTTCGTCAAGTTCCATTTCTACCCCAAGCTTTTCCTTTGTAAATCTGACTGCTTCTATAATTGCAAGATAAGAATCTCTTTTACAGCAACGGGGACCGCCGTTTTTACCAATTGCTGTTAACGCTCGTCCCGTCATTTGATTGGAAAGTCCCCATGCTTCTTTTGCAAGTGGTGTGGATTTAGTTATGATAGACATATACATACCTGTGCTGATACCTGCACCGCAAGCACCCCAAAATCCGCATACGCCACCTGGAACTTGCTTTCCTCGTGCATACATTTCAGAAAGTGCAAAGGTTAAATCAATCTCTCCACCTGCTTTTTTGTATGCAGTAAGAAGCGATTCCCCCACCATAACATGATGTTCGGGGCCGTGCATATGACAAAAGTCCATTGACATCATTTTTTCTAATATGTGAATAGGATTTTTAGATTCTTCATTTAGGCATAAAGCTATAATTTCATCCATTCCACTTGTGTGACACTCAATGCAAACGAAATGACCGCTTACACATCTTGTTTTGCTGTTTTCTTTTTTGTGGCAAATCGCACATTCTATCATTGCGTCCGCTTCTAAATATTCAAGCGGTGCTTTACAAATTAAGCATTCTTCATTCATTTAAGTCCCCTCGTCATTTTCATCTATATATTATCGCCAAAATTCGACATTCTTACTATGATTTTGTCAAGTCAGAACATAACATTATAATTCTGCATAACTGTCATTAATTTCTCAATCTAATTCAGAAGGAATCGCAAAAGGAACTCCTGATGGTGCAAGTTCTCCTATATGTAATAAGCCATCTTCCATTTGGACTTTTTACAAAATATGAGCCTTCAACAATCGAAAACTTATCATATGGCGGAATAAGTTCCCAATCAAGTTCAGCCTTTGCAATTATCACCAAGAGGATTGGTAAAAGTTCTTTTTCCTGAAATATTTTCTTTTGGGATATTGAAATCTTTGTTTAACTCTATTATAATTCAGCCTTATTTTATTAGTATTATACTTTAAGATGATCCAAATTTCTTACAATTAGTAACAAAGGGACTGTAAAAAAATTCCCTAAAACAGACAAAGATCTCAAACGTTGAGGTCTTTGTTTTGTTTTGGGGAAATTCCTTGATTTTTGGGTATAAGAAATAAAGCTCCTTGTTTTTGAGCTGATTTTTGATATTTTGTTACGCTGCCAACGGCACTCTTTGTTTCTTTAAATGGTATTTGTGCAAATTAAAACCTAAACAAATTGCTGAAAATTCAAAAATTACTGATTTTAACCCTCTTCGCCTGAATCTTTTGTAGTCTCTTGCCCACTTAATAGCACCATACGTACCCTCTGCCTGAATACTTCGGTTCATACGAAGAAGTGCACCGTGTATACACTCTAAATTATCAATAACTTCTTGATGGAAACTCGTTAATTCTTCATTCATCCTGATAATTCGATTCTTTTCACTTTTGTGGCATTTCTCTTTGTATGGGCACCCAGTACAATCTTCGCACTGATAGAATTCTTCTGTTCTTCCGAATTTGTTACCTTTGACAGGGCGGCTATACAGATAATTAAAAGTCTTACCATTTGGGCATATCAAATTACCACTTTCATCTCTTTTGAAATTTACTGCTCTGAATATATCTTTATGATATTTTTTGTCTGTGGTTTCTTTGTTAAACATTGTAAATTTCATGAATTTTTTCATGCCTTTTTGTTGACAGAAAAGGTAATTGTTGTAACTACCATAGCCTGCATCAGCAACGGGATATTGTGGATAAAACCCATATGTTTTGCCGAATTTGTCCATGAGTGGAATAAAGCAATCCATATCAGAGGTAAATTGCTGAACATCCATTACAGCTATGTATTCATCGCATATTCCTACCTGAACATTGTAACAGGGCAGCAGTTGGTCGTTACCCATGTAATCTCTTTTGTTACGCATAAATGTTGCATCACAGTCTGTTTTTGAGTAGCTGTTCCTGTTATCGCCACAAGTTTTGATATGATAAGCATATTTCTTTAATTTATCAAGGTAATCAGCAAGCTTCTCGTAATGTTTTTGAATAGTTGTTTTCCGTTTTCCACTACCATACACAAATGTTGATGTGTCTACTCGCATAAGCTTTTCGTATTCGGATAATATGAACTCCACATATTCAATAGAGTATTCTTGCCTTGTTCCAATTTCAACATTGAGATATTGTAAGTCTGTATTATTGATTTCTTGTATCAACAGACTAAGGTGCATGAATACTTTGTTACGATTAGTTATGCATGATTTCTTCCATACCCAACTATATTTATTGGCGTTGGCTTCAAGTTTAGTTCCATCAATGTAGATATGATTTAAATCTACCTTGTCTTCTTCAAATATATATGAATTGATATCATTAAATATATTTTCTATGTTATCTTTTAAATCCTCATTAATGAAATTAGATATTGTCGTATGAGATGGTGCCGAATCCCCATCTAAAATCCAGATAAATCTAATATCAGTATTACATAACTTATTGATACTGCGCACGGATGGATAACCGTTTTCCATAAAGGCAAACAGTATGATTTTCAATAATTTCACAGAATCAAATTTTGGTCGACCCATTCTGTTGCCTTCCTCAACAAAATACTTTTGTAGGTCAATTTGTTCCATAATTTCATTGAATGTGTAGATTGGATCAGAAATTCCAATAATTTTTTCTAAATCTACTGGAAATTTCATTTGAATTGGTGTATAATTGTTTTGGTTAATTTTTTTACTGAACATATTAAAATTATACCACAAAATGGCTGATTCCGCTATGGTTTCAGCTATTTTTGTGCA
>JAZONV010000041.1:0-1599 GCA_045654685.1 Clostridia bacterium
TCTTTGCCGTGATATGAACCCATACCACTTTCACCAACACCGCCAAAGCCCATTTCGCTTGTCGCAAGGTGAACCACTACATCGTTTATGCAACCGCCACCATAAGAAAGCTCTTTTGTAACACGGTTAATATGATTTTTATTACTTGAAAACAGATATAAAGCAAGTGGTTTATCTTTATCCTTCAAGTCATCAACTAAGTTGTCAAAATCATCAAATGTAAGTATCGGCATAATAGGTCCAAATATTTCTTCACCCATAACTGCATCGGTTTCTGTTACATTATCCATAACAGTAGGAGCAATTTGATTGGTCTTGCTGTTTGTTTCACCACCAATGACTACCTTGCTTTTATCTATAAGTGCGCAAAGTCTTTCAAAATGTCTTTCGTTGATTATTTTTCCATAATCTTTATTTTCAAGAGGATTATCACCATATTGCTTCTTTATTTGCTTTACAACTTCGCTGATAAATTTATCCTTAACAGAACTTTCGCAAAGAATGTAATCGGGAGCAACACAAGTCTGACCGCAGTTTAAGTATTTTCCGAATACAATTCTTTTAGCCGCAAGCTTAATGTTAGCACTCTCATCTACAATACACGGACTTTTACCGCCAAGTTCCAATACGGCAGGAGTTAAATACTCGGCAGTTTTACGAAGAACTTCTTTACCAACTGCCTGACTTCCGGTGAAGAACACAAAATCAAATTTCTGTTCTAAAAGCGCTTGATTTTCTGTTCTGCCTCCCGTTACTACTGCAACATATTCAGGAGAAAAACATTCCGTTATGATTTTTTCAATAATTTTACTTGTTGCAGGAGAATATGCGCTTGGTTTAACAATCGCTGTGTTACCTGCAGCAATAGCATCTGCAAGCGGATCAATCGTCAAAAGGAAAGGATAATTCCAGGGGCTCATAATAAGAGTGTTTCCGTAAGGTACGGGCTGCTTAAAGCTATGTGATGCAAAATTTGTAATGGGAGTATATACCGTCTTTCTTTTTGCAAATCTCTTTGTATGACGAATCATATATGAAATCTCTGAAAGAACAAGACCGCTTTCACACATAAATCCTTCAAAATGGCTTTTACCGAGGTCAGATGTCAAAGCATCATTTACCTCGGTCTGATATTTCTTTACAGTCAAATATAGTTTTTTTAGTTGTTCAATGCGGAACTTAACCGGAATGGTCGCACCGCTTTTATAATATTTTCTCTGCTTTTCGAGTATCGAAGCAATTTGCTCATTTGTCATTTTATTTACTCCAATCTGCAATCATATAATAAAAGTTTTCTAGCTCTTTTCTTGTCATAAGCTTTGGTACGGGATAAAGAGGATTAGCTTCCTTTTCAGCGTGCTTTGCCATCAGCGGAATATCTTCTTTTTTGATTCCGTTTAACTTATCGGGAATACCCATATCTTTATTTAGCTTCTTGACTGCTGCAATAAACTTTTTCGCACCTGCTTCATAAGAATCCTCTTCATCACAGATTCCTGCAACCGAGCCGTGCTTATGAAGTTTCTTATACACGCTTTCTACATAAGCTTCAAGCACATAAGGCATAATTACCGCATTAGCAAGACCGTGAGGTGTTCC
>JAZONV010000042.1:0-1712 GCA_045654685.1 Clostridia bacterium
AAAAATCGGTATGCTTATCGTTCAGGACCAAGTGTGGAATCGTGTTACCGTAAACCGTGAAGCTCACAGAGCTACCCGTTATTACATTGACGAAATGCACCTTCTGCTCAAAGAAGAACAGACGGCTGCATACACGGTTGAGATATGGAAACGTTTCCGTAAATGGGGCGGCATACCGACGGGCATTACGCAGAACGTCAAAGACTTGCTCTCATCGAGAGAAATCGAAAATATCTTTGAAAACTCCGACTACATATATATGCTCAATCAGGCATCGGGCGACAGACAGATTCTTGCAAAGCAGCTCAATATTTCCCCGCATCAGCTTTCTTATGTAACTCAGTCAGGCGAAGGTGAAGGTCTTATCTTCTACGGCAGTACCATATTGCCGTTTACAGACCGTTTCCCGAAGGATACGGAACTGTATTCGATTATGACAACAAAGCCGCAGGAAAAAGCGGACTAAACAAGGAGATGTTTGATATGATTAAAGAATTTACAATCAGCAATAAAAATACAACCAAGTACACCTTTGTGGACAAAGAATTCGGAAATATCCGTGTCATTGTTCACAACTATGACATGTTCTTCTGTGCAAAAGATGTTTGCTATGCGTTCGGCATGAGGGATTATAAGAGATATGTAAGTCAATACTGTCGCTATATCCATCATTTTTATCATGACACCAACGGCGGCATACAGAGATTGAACTTTATCGATTTTGAAGATGTTCTTCATCTTTATGAACACGCAAAAATTGAGAACGCAGACGAGCTTCGTAAAAAACTCGGCATTATGATGATAGCGATGCTGCGTGTCCACAATGGTTTCGTCGATTCAAGCGAAATCAAACACAAATTCTCATTTATGGAAGGAATTTTCGAAGATGTAACCGATGCTTCATTTTGTCCTGATTGCGAATATCGTTTGGTTTGCGACTGCGACGGTGATTGTGATAACTGTGACGACTTAGCCGATTGTAACGGTGATTGCACTAATTGCACAGAGTTTTACAAGTGTGATGTGCCCAAAAGTGAAAAAATTGAATTGAACACAACTGATGTTGGTGTAATGCTGGATGTATTAGATAGCTTCTTCAAAGCATTCGAAAAAACATTTAATGCTGTTGTCGGATACGAAGGTCTTTACCGTGTAGCACCAAACGGCGATTTAATAAAAATCGAATGATTCACTAAAGGGGGCATTTTATGAGTAAACGAGTACCAAGACTGCAATTTACCGATGAAGAACTGAAAGCTCCCAAAGTAAAGAAAGCTGCCAAGAAAGCCGATAAAGCGGTAGATAAACTTGAAAAAGCAGAAAACAAAATCCCAAAAAAGATATTCCACGAAGATGTGGATAAACCCAAACCCTCATCGAAGCTGACAAGCGAAGTCAAAAAAGCTCCTGTAAATGTTGCATCTGCGACGATTCATAAAGAGGTTTCCGAAACGGAAGATGAAAATGTAGGTGTAGAGAGCGTTCACAAGATTGAGCAAGGTGTTGAAGGTGCGGTCAGAACGGGAAACCGAATTGAAAGAAGCCGTAAACTGAAGCCGTACCGTGAAACAGCAAGAGCCGAGAAAAAGGCTGACAAAGCCAATGTGGATGCTCTCTTTAAACAGTCACAGGAACAGAATCCGCAGTTTTCATCAAATCCCTATTCGAGATGGCAACAGAAACGGGCAATAAAGAAAGAGTATGCAGCTATG